>CAZJRL010000130.1:0-3749 GCA_964548425.1 uncultured Zetaproteobacteria bacterium
ATGCCGCAAACAAGGAGCGTACCACGATGATGGAAGAACGCCTTCGCCTCTTCTCGGGAACTGCCAACCAGAAGTTGACCGAAAATATTGGAAGATATCTGAATATTTTACCCGGCGTGTTGCAAACGCAACATTTTTCGGATGGTGAAATCTTTATTCAGATTGGTGAAACCATCCGTGGCCTTGATGCCTTCTTTATTCAAAGCACCTCCGCACCCGCCAATGACAATCTGATGGAATTACTTATTTTTATGGATGCTGCCAAACGCGCATCGGCACACCATATCTGTGCTGTTATTCCTTATTTCGGTTATGCCCGCCAGGAACGCAAGAGTGCCAGCCGGACTCCAATTACCGCCAAACTGGTGGCTGACATGCTCACGGCAGCAGGCGCCTCACGCGTACTTACCATGGACCTGCATGCAGGCGCCATTCAGGGCTTTTTCAATATCCCCGTGGACAATATTTATGCCGCACCCATTTTCCAGAAGGACATTGAATCTCGTCCTCTGGACGATGTTGTTATCGTATCTCCCGATGTCGGTGGCGTGGTCCGGGCACGCGCTCTGGCCAAACGTCTGCATGTGGATATCGCAATCGTGGACAAACGCCGTCCTGCTCCCAACCAGGCTGAAATTATGAACATTATCGGCGACATCAAGGGAAGGCACTGTATCCTGATTGATGATATTGTTGATACGGCGGGAACCCTGTGCGGTGCGGCCAGTGCTTTGCTGGATCAGGGCGCATCGAAGGTATCAGCCTACGCAACACATGGCGTCCTTTCCGGACCTGCAGCCGAACGGCTTGCAGATTCCCAACTGCATGAACTGGTGATTACGGATACGATTGCACAACCGCAAACGATCATCAATACCGGCAAGGTTCGTATCCTTACGACCGCTCCACTGCTTGCCGAAGCCATCAGCCGTATTTATAACGCACGTTCCGTCAGCAGCTTGTATAACTGATCCAAGGCTCTATAATCCCGCGCCCGGAGAAATCGGGGACAGTTTCACTTTTTCCCGTGCTCGGCTTTGCCGGGGAAGAAAGTAAACTGTCCCCGATTTCTCCCACCGTTACGGGCTGGCCCGCCGGTGCATCTACAAAGGAGACACCCATGAGTGATTTTGAGCTTGAAGCAGAATTAAGAGAAGAAACCGGCAGAACCGCAGCTCGCCGTTTACGCCGTACCGGCAAATTGCCCGCTGTTATCTACGGTGGCGGAAAACCGGAGCTGGCCATTACACTGGACAGGCTGGGTATAGGAAAACTTCTGGATATTGAAGCGTTTCATACTTCGATGATTGACATCAAGGTAAAAGGTACACGCGGAACAAACACAGGGCTGGTAAAGGATATTCAGTGGCATCCGGTCCGTGATGAGGCCATGCACATTGATTTTCACCGGGTAATCTCCTCTGACGTTGTGCAGATTGAGGTGCCGGTCAATGCAATCAACTTCGAGAAATGTCCCGGTGATATCAAGGGTGGCCTGCTCGAAGTGATCCGTCATACGCTCGAGGTTTCCTGCCGTGCTGACAGCATTCCCGATGCCATTGAAGTAGACTGCGCCGATCTGGATATCGGCGATTCCGTACATGTGGAAGACTTGCAGTTACAGGATGGCGTGGAAGTTCAGCATGATGTGAATTTCACGGTGCTTGCCCTTGCTGCCCCGAGAGTTGAAGAAGAACCTGCTGAAGCTGAGGCTGCTGCAAGCGTTGAAGCCACCGCCAAAACGCCTGAGGAAGATGAATCCGGACCTGAGGTCTCCTGACCGGGATAAACATGCAACTGATCGTCGGATTGGGAAATCCGGGTAATAAATACAGGAACACGCGCCACAACATCGGATTCCGGTTTGTTGACGCACTGGCTACAGAACAGGGGCTGCGCTTTGCCGTAGCCCCTCGTTTTCACGCTGAAACAGCCGAATGGAAGCGCAGTAACCGCAAAGTACTGCTGGTCAGGCCGCAGACCTTCATGAACAACAGCGGCGAATGCGTCGGCCCGCTTGCCCGTTACTATGGCGTGGTAACGGGAAACATCTTCGTTGTTTACGACGACCTCGACCTGGCAGCAGGCAAATTTCGCCTGAAAACCGGTGGTGGCCACGGTGGTCACAATGGACTGCGTTCGCTCAACCAGTACTTGCCAGACAGTCATTATCACCGCCTGAAGCTTGGCATTGGCCGTCCACCGGACAATATGGATGTCACTGCGTGGGTACTGGGCAAGGTAACGGCTATCGGGCAGCAGCAGGAAGAACGTATCTTTCATGCGTTGATGAAAGAATTGCCTGTCGTACTTGACGGTGATCTGGCCCTGGCCAGCAATCGTATGCACCTGGCATTACAGTCGAAATAATGAGGTAACCAACATGGCACTGAGTATCGGCATTGCGGGTTTACCCAATGTTGGAAAATCAACGCTGTTTAACGCGCTCAATGGCGGTGGTGCGGAAGCGGCCAATTATCCGTTCTGCACAATTGATCCCAATGTTGGCATCGTTCCGGTTCCCGACCCCCGGCTGGAGGCGCTGGCTGATATCGTCAGTCCGCAGGCTGTGCAGCATGCTGTTGTGGAATTTGTAGACATTGCCGGACTGGTTTCCGGCGCGGCCAGTGGCGAGGGTCTGGGTAACAAATTTCTTGCCAATATTCGTGAATGCTCCGCTATTGCCCATGTGGTCAGATGTTTTGAAGATGGCAATGTCACGCATGTGGCGGGCCGGATCGATCCACTGGCCGATATCGAAGTCATCGATACCGAGCTGATGCTCAAGGATATGGAAACCATGGATAAAGCCATGGAACGCATGCGGCGACAGACCAAAACCGGCAATAAGGACGCGCTGACCCTGCTCTCACTGTACGAAAACGTGCAACGGGGTCTGGAAGACGGACATACCGTGCGGCGACAGGGATTGAATGAAGACGAAACCGGGCAAATCAGCGACCTTTGCCTGCTGACAGGTAAGCCGGTGTTGTATATCGCCAATGTAGATGATGCATCCCTGCCCGACGGGAACGCACTGGTTGATCAGGTTCGTAAACATGCGGACGGCGAAGGCGCACGCGTAGCCGTCGTTTCGGCGCAAATCGAGTCGGAGCTGGCCGAGATGGATGCTGATTCCCGTACTGAATTCCTTGCCGACCTTGGCCTCTCCGAACCGGGCTTGAACACAGTCATCCGCGAGGCCTACACATTACTCAATCTTATCACCTATTTCACGGCAGGCGTGAAAGAGGTGCGTGCATGGACCATTCGCCGGGGTGATACCGCGCCACAGGCTGCCGGAGTAATTCATACCGATTTCGAGAAGGGTTTTATCCGTGCGGAAACGATTGCCTATGACGCCTTTATCGCCAACCGCGGCGAGCAGGGCGCCAGAGAGGCCGGAAAAATGCGTCTGGAAGGCAAGGATTACATTGTACAGGATGGAGACGTCATGCACTTCCGTTTCAACGTCTGATCGTCACTGTTCAGCATGTGTGCGGAAAACAGGATCAAAAGCATTTTACCGCAGAGTACGCAGAGTTACACAGAGTAAAGGCGAAACATAGAGGGTAGAGATGTCCCTGGATGATCGAACTTATCTCCAGGACTGTTGGATTTTTCTCTTTTTTCTCTTCCTTTGCGTAACTCTGCGTACTCTGCGGTGAATGGTTTTGGCGATTGGTGAATAGTTACGTCTGATCTAACAAAAAAGACGGCGGCCTGAAAAGGCCGCCGTCTTTGAAACA
>CAZJRL010000131.1:0-3731 GCA_964548425.1 uncultured Zetaproteobacteria bacterium
CAGACCGGTTAATCAGCTTTGTAAATTAGGCCAGATGTCGCAGCCCTCTATCTAGTTACAACCGGCAGATATGCTCCCGATCCGGGCCGGTGGACAGCATCTTCACCGGGCAATCACACACTTGTTCAATGCGCTCCAGTAATGCTTTGGCATTTTTTGGTAACTGCGCTGTATCCGTCAAACCAAAGGTATTCCCGGACCAGCCGGGCAAGGTTTCGTACACGGGCGTGCACTCATCCAGCGTTCGGGCATCTGCCGGGATACTCTCCAACCGCTCGCCGTTGTGTTCATAGGCCACACACAGTTTTACTTCGGATAAGCCATCAAGCACGTCCAATTTGGTCACCGCGAGTCCCGTGACACCTGCCACACGCACGGCATGGCGCACAACCACTGCATCAAACCAGCCGGTGCGGCGCGGGCGTCCCGTCGTCGCGCCAAATTCCTGCCCCTTCTCCGCCAGATGTTTGCCTGCGGCATCATTCATTCCTTCGGCATTGTAGAGTTCTGTAGGAAACGGCCCTGCCCCGACCCGCGTGGTATAGGCCTTACAGATACCCAGCACCTCGTCGATCATGGCAGGTCCGATACCAAGCCCTGCCATGGCCGCACCGGACACCGTATTTGACGATGTGACAAATGGATAAGTGCCGAAATCCACATCCAGCATGGTGCCCTGCGCGCCTTCAAACAGCATGGAATCTCCCGCCCTGTGATGTTCCTGCAATATCAGTGAAACATCGGCCATCAACGGCAGCAAACGATCCCGCGCCAGATCGAGTACGGCATCCACATCCGGGCGGCTGACCGCATCCGTCTTGAAATATTCGGTCAGCAGGAAATTCGTCCACTCCAGATTCTCGCTGATTTTGGTATTCAGATCGTCCGATGTCAGATCAATCAAACGGATACCGCGCCGTGCGGTTTTGTCTTCATAGGCGGGGCCGATTCCCCGTCCCGTGGTGCCAATCCTGGCTTTGCCTTTGGCTATTTCGCGTGCCGCATCCAGTGCCCGGTGATAAGGCAGAATCAACTGGCAGCGATCGGAAATTTTAAGTCGCTGAGCAACCGGAATTCCCGCCCGGATCAGGGTGTTCATTTCTTCAACAATTGTTTCCGGTGCAACCACCGTACCATTACCGATCAGACACAGGGTGTTGTCGTGAAGAATGCCGGATGGCACAAGATGTAGCACTGTTTTTCTGTCGCCAATAACCAGCGTGTGCCCGGCATTGGGACCCCCCTGGAAACGCGCAACCACATCTGCGTCAGGAGCCAGTAGATCGACAATCTTGCCCTTGCCTTCATCGCCCCATTGAATTCCAATCACCACTATATTTGACATGTTTTCCTCATTGTTTTGACCGGATTGACTAAAAACTATTTTTTCACCACGAAGACACAAAGACACAAAGGAAAGACAAATCTATCCAGCATTCTTCGTGCCTTTGTGCCTTCGTGGTTCAAACCTGTACAGTTCTTGCAGTACCGGGCGGTCTCTATATGATCAATATGCACAATATCATCATTGTATTGCGTCCAGCCATGCCCATAGATCACAGGAAAATCCTGTTGCAGGCATATCCCGGCCATGCGCTGCCATCATCGCATCATAACGTCCGCCGTGTAGTAACGCCTGCGGCACACCGGCAGCAAATCCTGCGAACACAATCCCGCTATGATACAGAAAGCGCGGCATCACCGCGGCATCGGCATGAACCTGAACATCTCCATTTACCTGTTCGCCCACCTGATTCGTCAGGCACACCAGTTCCTTTGCGGCATGGTCAAAAGCATCGTTAATCTTACCCTGCTGTGCCTCAATCCATGCCAGATCACCAAGTCCCGAAGCTATGGCAAGCAGCATCTGGCGATTTGTTTCAGAGATATCCCCGGAAGGTATAGCCGCGGACAGATCATCCGGTGAACGACGGGCAATAAGTTCCCGCCACATTTCCAGGGCTATTGAGCTGTCTTCAACCAGCGCCTTGAGCAACCCGATATGACCGACCTGCAGGACCACTTGTCTGAATCCGGCAGTCAGCATGCTTTGCACCGCCAAACGCATCACTTCGGCATCAGCTTCCGCGCCGGGTACTCCCAGGTATTCCACCCCGGTTTGCCATTGCTGACGCGAACCCCGCCGTGATTCAGGGCGGGCCAGCATCACCGTGCCTGAATAACAAAGCTTCAGAATATCCTTGCCTTGCAACCGTGTTGCCGCAATACGGGCAATCTGGGGCGTCATATCCGAACGGATAGCCAGAAGCCCGGCCCCCGCCGGATCGGAAAACACCACTGTCTGATCCGCCAGAAAACGCCCGGCACCTGATTTCAGCGTATCCGGCCGCTCCAGAATCGGGGGAATGACCTCATCAAATCCCGCCTCATCAAACAGCATGAGCAATTGCCTTTGTAGATTGCGTAATGCCCTGGAACGTATGCCAATAGCATCGTCCAGCCCGATGATCGGCAGCCCGGTCACATGGCCCCCAGTTCGGCATAACGAACCATGAGGATATGGGGCAGGTTCGCCAGCTTATTGATTACATGCTCATCCGGCGGCGTATCCACCTGCACCAGTGCTACTGCATTGTTCGCATCTTCCCGGCGCCCCAGCCGGAAATCACCGATATTGATATTCGCTTCCGCCAGGACTGAACCAATCGCTGCAATCACACCCGGCCTGTCTTCATTCTGAATGAAAATAAGATTGCCCTGTGGCGCAATTTCCACTTCGCAGGTGTCGAAACTAACCAACCTTGGCCGTGTTTCATCGAATAACGTCCCGGACACACAGCGCGTTCCCTCATCGCCTTCAACTTGCAGACGAATCAGTGTGGAAAAATTCTCCGGTGTTTCACGCGCCGATTCATCAATTTCAATGCCGCGATCCTTGGCCAGCATGCCGGCATTGACTGCATTCACCTCTTCCATACTTTGCGACAACAGACCTTGAAGCATGCTGTTAATCAGCGGCTTGCGGTTAATGGAGGCTGCCTGCCCCTCAAAATGCGCTGTGATACGCGAATAGCCGGGCTTCATCGTCTGGCCGACAAAACGGCCCATACGTTCAGACAGCAACAGGTATGGGGCCAGCAGACGCTGTTCTTCTTCAGACAGCGACGGTACATTCACGGCGTTGCGAACCGTGCCGTTCAGTAAATAGTCCGACATCTGTTCGGCTACCTGAACCGCCACATTTTCCTGCGCCTCATCCGTGGATGCCCCAATATGCGGCGTGAAACTGACATTATCGAGTTCAAACAGAGGGTTCTCGCGCGCCGGTTCGTTCTCAAACACATCCAGTGCCGCCGCCCGCAAATGACCGGACTTGCAGGCCTCGTAAAGCGCCTTTTCATCGACGATACCGCCACGGGCGCAATTCACCAGAATGGAGCCTTTTTTCATCCGGGCCAGTATATCGGCATTGATCAGGTTGCGTGTCGCATCCAGAAGCGGCACATGAATCGTCAGCATATCCACGGTTTCGGCCAGTTCAGCCACTGTTTCCACCTTGGTCACGCCCATAGCCGCAGCCCGTTCATCGGAAATAAACGGGTCGTAAACATATACGGTCATGTGCAGGCCCTTGAGCCGGTCGCATACAATCGCGCCGATATTACCCGCACCGATGACGCCGGCTTTCTTGCCGGTCAGTTCCATGCCCATGAAACGTGACTTTTCCCACTTGCCCAAGCGCGTGGAGATAGAAGCCTGCGGAATCATGC
>CAZJRL010000132.1:0-3688 GCA_964548425.1 uncultured Zetaproteobacteria bacterium
CCTGCGTGCTCTGCATGCGATCCAGCCAGTTGCGGGCAAGCGTGCCTTTGCCGTTCTCCATCAATACGTGCAGGCTGTTGACAAGTGTCGTGGCGAGCATTTCCGCCTCTTCAATTTCCTCATGCTGCAACATTTTCGCCTGATGTAGCCCGCCCTGCCAGGCAGCCAGTGACATCACGCTAAACAATATAATGACCAGCAAAAGGGCCAGGCGAGTACCAAGATTTTTCATGTTTTCTTTATCGCCATACGATAAAGAATCCGAACTACTCCCATGAGCAGTGCCTCCATATATCCTGCACTATTCAATGAAGCGCCGCGATGATCGCGCTGCTTCATGAACCGTGCAGGATAGCATCATGTTATAGTCTATATACGGATGAATTGTCTATCTGAAGGGAATTATTCTACGGGAATCAGACATCAGAGGGTTTAATCACCAGTACGTCGCAACTGGCCTCGCGCACAACGCGTTCGGCAGTAGAGCCTATAAGAATATGCATCAGTCCCGTACGTCCGTGACTGCCAATGACAATCAGATCCGCCCTGATATTTGCGGCTGTTTCGACAATCGCGTCGGCGGGACGTGCGGCAGTTTCCTCAACGTGGATACAGGGATGCAGATTGCTACCCATATCCGAGGCCAGTTTTTCAAGCCTTTCCTTTCCCGATGCGCGGAGCTGTTCCGATAGCCCTTCCATGGGCGGTAACATCATTTCCGGCATTTCGGCGTAATACACCTGAGTGGCGATGCTATGCAGCAGATGCAGCTCGGCCTTGTACTGGCAGGCCAGCCCTGCCGCGGCACGCACTGCATTTGTGGCTGAATCGGAAAAATCCGTAGGAGCAAGAATACATTGATATCCGGGCATTATATCCTCCATACGATGTCTTTACTGATTATTATAGTCTAATTGCCGATCAGGTAGAAACCAGAATCCGGATGGCGCAGAAACTAACCCGGCTTATTCATGTTCTGTTCTGCTATAGTCGGAGAAGAGAGAAATGTGGAGGTGTTAAATGAACAGGAACTGGCTGGGAAACAGTGCGTTATTGCCTGGGTTGATATGTATGATGAGCTGGATATCGGTCGCGGGGGCAGGGGTGATGAAGGTTGAGGTTACAGAGAAGGTCGAGGATGCCGGTGAAGTGATGCGCACTATTATGAGTAGTCCGGACAAGAGCATTCCCGTAGATTTGCTACGCCAGTCGGCAGGCGTGGCCATTTTCCCCGGCGTAATCAAGGGAGGGTTTTTTATTGGCGGAAAATATGGGAAAGGTCTGGTGATGCGCCATAATCCTGAAACAGGACGTTGGTCGCCTCCCGCATTCTATTCCATTGCAGCAGCTTCCTATGGCTTGCAGTTCGGTGGCCAGTCCACCGATCTGGTACTGGTGATTATGAATAATCAGGGGATGAAGGGTCTGATCAGGAGTGAATTCACGCTGGGCGGCGATGCCTCGGTGGCTGCCGGCCCTGTCGGGCGCAAGGCGCAGGCCAATGTGGATGTAGAAATGAAAAGTGCCATTTATTCCTATTCCCGTTCCCGTGGTGCATTCATTGGTGTTTCACTGGAAGGATCGAAGCTGAATAGCCTCATCGAATATAATGCAGCATATTATGGCAAGGCATTTACGCCCGGGCAGATTCTCTTCAAAGGTAAGGCCAGGGCGCCCAGGTCCGCGTTGACGCTGATGGCCAATATGCGGCGCTATGCAAAGCAGCACTAAGTCAAAAGCATTTCACCGCAGAGTACGCAAAGGAACCCTAACCCGGTATATCCGGAACCAAACCGAAAAATCCTGAACCACAGAGGACACAGAGAGCACAGAGAAAAGCAGATACAACCAAAATATAACGATTTTGATCTCCTCTGTGCTCTCTGCGGTAAATGCTTGTGGGTTACCCAATTTCCATCAGGCATTCATCGGGGTTAACGTTGTCACCGATACTGGCGTGAATCGCCCTGATGGTGCCGGAAACCGGCGCATGTACCGGATTTTCCATTTTCATAGCTTCGACGACCAGTACGGTATCCCCGGCTTCCACCTGCTGACCTGCCTCGGCATGAATGGCGACGATACGTCCCGGCATGGGCGTGGTCACATCATTATCGGAACTGGCTTTGGGTCTGAGTGAGCCTTTGGATGCTTTTCTGGCGTCAATGGCGCCATCGGAGGTCGGGATCACTTCGGTGAGGGTTTCAACCATGACTTCTTCAAGTACATTGTCCACTTTTACATAAAAGGGACGCACATCGGCACTCTTGTGGCCGGTCCCTTCGATGCTGACATGATAATCTTCACCGTGGATGGTGAGGTTGAATTCGGTCGGCGCCAGAGGTGTTGCGGCAGGTTCCGCTGATATTTCAGCCACAGGCGTTTCCAGTGGCTCAGGATGAAAAGTCCCGGATGCGCGCTCTTCGAAGAACTCAAGTGCGATAGCCGGGAACAGGGCATAGGAAAGTACATCCTCCACACTGTTGGCCTTGTCGCCCACCTCGCGTGTCAGTGCATCCAGTTCAGGTTCAATTAAATCAGCCGGGCGTACATCAATGGTTTCCTCATCACCCAGTGCCATTTTGCGTACTTCATCATTGATGTTTCCCAATGCTCTGCCATACATTCCTTTGAGATAAGCTTTGGTTTCATTGGTGATGACCTTGTATTTCTTGCCGGACACCACGTTCAGAACGGCCTGTGTACCGACAATCTGACTGGTCGGCGTGACCAGTGGCGGATAGCCAAAGTCGGCACGCACCCGCGGCACCTCATCCATGACTTCATCCATACGGTCCAGTGCACCTTGTTCCTTGAGCTGGTGGGCCAGGTTGGAAATCATGCCGCCGGGAATCTGGTTGGTTTGTACACGTGTATCCACACCGGTGAAATCAGATTCGAAACGGGCGTATTTTTTGCGCACCTCACGAAAGTACGCGGCAATATCCTGCAATAAATCAAGATTTAAACCGGTATCAAACTCAGTCCCGGAAAATGCCATCACCATCGCTTCCGTAGGGGCATGACTGGTTCCGCCTGCCAGCGGCGAAATAGCCGTATCAATAATATCGCACCCGGCATGCACCGCTTCCCATTCGACCATCTCGGCCAGACCCGCCGTCGCATGGCTGTGCAGATGCAATGGAATGGAAACGGATTGTTTCAGGGCCGCAATCAGTTCGTGCGTAGTCTTTGGCGTGAGTAATCCGGCCATGTCCTTGATAGCCAGCGTATCGCAGCCCATATCCTCGAAGCCTTTCCCCAGTTCAATAAAGTATTCCAGCGTGTGAACGGGGCTGGTGGTGTAACAAATCGCGCCCTCGGCATGGCGCTCGTTTGCTTTCACCTGAGCAATAGCCACACGCACATTGCGTAAATCATTCATGGCATCAAAGGTGCGGAATACATCAATACCATTAGCGCATGCCATATCCACAAATTTCTTTACTACATCATCGGCATAGTGGCGGTAGCCGAGCAGATTTTGTCCACGCAGCAGCATTTGCAGTGGCGTATTGGGGATGGCTTTTTTCAGTTCACGCAGACGAATCCATGGACCTTCCCTGAGGTAGCGCAGACAGGTGTCGAATGTGGCGCCACCCCATGCCTCGATGGACCAGAAACCAACGGCATCCAGTTTTTCACAAATGGGCAGCATATCGTCCAGACGCATGCGTGTGGCGAGCAG
>CAZJRL010000133.1:0-3683 GCA_964548425.1 uncultured Zetaproteobacteria bacterium
CTGCAGCACCTGCCTGCTGCATATCTTGCATAATCGCGCGGAAGTTTTGCACATGCGGCCCCGTGATCACACCCCGCCCGCAAATTGCCGCTTCCAATGGATTGTGCCCCCCCACGGGGACAAGGCTCCCACCGATGAAGGCGATATCCGCAATGGGATAGAGACTGTTCAGCACACCCATGACATCCACCAGAATAATGTCACTTCCCGGATTCATTGCTTTCTCCGACCAGCGCGACAGGCACGCACCACATTGTGCAACCTGATGCGCAACCGTTTCAAAGCGTTCAGGATGCCTGGGAACGAGCAATAGAAGTAAATCCGGTTGAATTCGCCTCCATTCCGGCCACATGCCGAGCAGCATTTGTTCCTCATCACCATGTGTACTGGCTGCCAGAAGAATCGGGCGGGCCATGCTTGCATCAACCCGACTTCGAAACTTGGCCGCATCCACATCGGGAGGGGAGATGGCATATTTCAGGTTCCCGACAGCCTGAATGCGGTTCGGCTGGACACCCATCATGGCTAACCGTTGGGCATCCAGTTCGCTTTGCGCCAAAAACAGTGCAACATGAGACAGCCAGTGCCGCCACAGGAATCTGCTCGCACGATAACGGGGAAATGAACGATCCGAAATGCGCGTGTTCACACCAATAACCGGAATATGGCGCTGATGGCAGGCGGCGAGCATACCGGGCCAAAATTCGGTTTCGGCCAGCAACAATATCCGCGGGTTTAATTGCCTGATAAATCGTTTCATAAAACCGGGTACATCCCACGGAAGGTAGGAAATGCTGATCCGATGGGCAAACAGACGCGTTGCATGCTCCAGACCGGTTTTTGTGATGACACTCAGATGTAAGGGCAGTTTTAATCGTAACAGTTCTTCAACCAGTGGCGCGACGGAGCCCACTTCACCAACCGAGCAGGCATGTAGCCACACAGGCCGATCTCTCCTTTCCGGGAGATCAAGCGTTAAATGCTGCCGCCATTTAGCCTGCATAATTCATAGCGGACAAAGGAACCGGCCAGGAACACGGCAGCTGGGGATCAGGAGTTCCACACATAGCCGCATTGCAGCAGGAAAGCGCGTATCTATCCAGAGAAGAATGCCGTTATGAAAGAAACAGGCCCCGGCAATGAATGCCAGGGCCATGTTTCATACCTGACGCCGGGGAGGGGAGGGAGGGTGGCGCCAGACAGAAGTGAATCATAGAAACTGTTTTTGAAAATAGCGTGAAACGTGCATTAAAAGGTTTTCATCAGACCGCACTTCCCCTTCCTGTAATCCATCGCCACACACCACAACCGGCATGTTTGAAATCCATGCCGATACCAAAAGCAGCGGGAATGGCGATTAACGTGATCCCTGTGGAGAATATCAGGCCCCAGGATAGCGCCAGCGCCATGGGTGCCACAAAGGGATCGAAACCACCCCAGCCGTAAGCTATAGGCAACAGACCCACGACGGTGGTAATGGTGGTTAACAGTACGGCACGCAACCTGCGTTTTCCTGCGTTATGCACCGCCGTGCGCCAGGCGATGCCTTTCTTTATGCTCCGCTGAATAAATACGGCAATCACCAGTGAGTCGTTGACGACGACGCCAGTCAGCGCCACAAAACCCATTAACGCCATAAATGACAGCGGTTGTCCATGCAGAAAGAAACCTGCGATGATACCGATAGCACCGAAGGGAATGGCCAGCATAACCAGTAACGGATAACTCAAACGGTTAAACTGAATAGCCAGAATAACGAAGATGCCAGCCAGTGCATAGGCAAAGCTGAAGATCAAACCTCGCATGGATTCCTGCGAGCGTTCCTCTTCTCCACCCATGTGCAGATTGACCCGATTCATATCATTACCCAGCCATTGTTTCCTGTCACGCATGACTTGTGCATTCAACGCCTTGGAGGAGATTTTCCGTGTATCCACTTCGGCGGATACATTAATGATCCGATTGCCATCCTTGTGGTGAATGCTGGTGACACCCGGCATGGTTTCAAAGTGTGCAAATTTCCCCAACTCGGTTAATCCGCCCGTGCGGTTTGGAATCCCGAGATGGCTTAATGTGCGTACATTATTATGGAACCGTTCGGCATAACGGAGCGTGACATCTACTTCCTCCTTGCCACGATTGAGTGTGGAAACACGCAGCCCGTCAAATGCCGCTTTGATATGTGTAGCCACCGTAGCCAGATCCACGCCGGCATAGGCCGCAAGGCGCCGGTCAAGGACAATATGAACTTCAGGATCACCGGGCGTCAGACCACTTTCAATGGAATGAACACCCGGAATGCGGGAAAGGTATGCCACCAGCTTCCCGGCCGAGCGCGCAATACTTTTCTCATCAAAGCCGGAGAGTTCAACTTCCAGTGCACTGCCTATTGGCGGACCGGGTTTGAGCATGACAAAACTAATGGGCAGATCCGGAAACAGTTTTGGAATGTTTTTTTCCAGTTGATGCATCACCGTGAAGGCTGAAATATGACGCATGGTAAAGGGTGTGAGAATGACACGTACAAAACCGAAATGATCTCCCATTTGTTTCAGACTGTCGCGTTCGTTCGCGCTGCTCTGGCCGGCAATGGTAATGGTGGTTTCAAGAATAGACGGATCAATACGTGTGCGCACCTTGCGCTCTATCTTCAGCAGTATTTTCCGCATCTCTTCAAGGGTGGTGCCATTGGGCGCTGTCACGCGTAAATAAAACTGACTCTCACCACCGGTCGGGAAAAGCTGAAATGTCATGGTTGAAGCGAGCCATATACTGCCGCCCAGCACCATGACGGTCACAAGAACCGTGAGATAACGTAATTTTACCGCCAGTTTCAATACCCATGTATAGATATCCGTGATCCACACCAACAGGCGGCGCTCCCCGGGATGAGCGCCCGGATTACTGATATCCCGGATATGATTGGGAAGGATAAACATTGCTTCCAGCCAGGAAAAGAACAGCAGCACCACGACGACGACCGGAATGGAAAAAACAAATTTTCCGATGATGCCCTGCATGAACATCAACGGTAAAAAGGCGACAATGGTCGTCAGAACGGTCGCGCTGACAGGCCCGGCCAGTTCATAAGTTCCAAGGATAGCGGCACGATTTGGATTCATACCCTGTTCCATATGCCAGGTAGCATTTTCCCCGATAATGATGGCATCATCCACCATCAGACCAAGAACAATAATAAAACCAAACATGGTCAGCAGATTGAGTGTATTTCCAGCCACGAACAGAACAAGCAGACCCGAGAAAAAGATAATGGGCAATCCCCATGCCGTGGTCAGGGCAACCGCCGGGCGCAGGAATAACAACAGGGTGAACAGCACCAGCAGTAAACCGATGCCACCATTGCTGGTCAGCACCCCGAGCCGCAGGCGGGTAATGGTCGAATAATCCTGATAGGTGCGAACACGCAGATTCTCATCATATTTCTTCGGGATGGTTTTCAGATAGGCGCGTACGTGGTCAACCAGATTGATGATGTCGGCATTGCCTTTTTTCATGACAATCATATTAATGGCGGGTTTGCCCATGGCATCCACATAACGGGTCGGTTCGTCCAGCGCGCCATATACATCGGCAACGTCTGACAGGCGAAGCGCATCGCCACGTTCATTGGCGCGCAGCACAAGGCTCGCGGCATCTTCAGCCGATGAGAATTGTCCGGCCAC
>CAZJRL010000134.1:0-3683 GCA_964548425.1 uncultured Zetaproteobacteria bacterium
GCTGCGGGAAGACTTCGCAAACGAATGGCCGATAACAAACTCTTGCAGGAAAAGGCCAAAAAGATTTCTGATGTTATCATAACACCCAAATGTCAAGCCTGACCCCACATCCTTCCTCAACTGCCCGCTGCAAAATCCCTACCACGCCACCCGCTGATCCAGCGCACGCGCCAGCGTATATTCATCAAGATATTCCAGTTCTCCGCCTTCGGGGACGCCACGGGCAATACGTGAAATCTTTATCTCACTATCATGATACCTGTGCGCTATAAAATGCGCGGTTGCTTCACCATCCACGGTAGCACTGGTGGCCATAATCAGCTCTTTTACCGTGCCACTCGCCACACGCTGATCCAGGGAGGATAAATTCAACTGCTCCGCACCCACACCGTCCACAGGACTCAAGCGACCGTGCAGCACGTGATAGTGGCCCGAGAATCCCTGCCCGCGTTCCAACATCAGCACATCCACAGGCTGCTCTACCACGCACACCAGATTGCTATTACGGCGCATATTATCGCAGATGCCGCAATGTCCCCGCTCGGCAAAACAGCCGCAACGATCACAGAAAGAAATAGCCTGATGCAAATCCGTAAGCGCGGCTGCCATCTGTTCCACCTCCGCCGGGGATTTGTGCAACATGCTCAGACTGAGACGCAGTGCTGTCTTGGGTCCGATCCCCGGCAAGCCGGAAAGTGTTTCCACCACCCGGGCCAAAGGTGCGGGCATGCCGGGAAACAGATAACCCGGCCTGTTCATAACTTCCGGCCTGTACTATTCAAAGCGAAAATCCGGGAGGCAATGGCAAGCCGCCAAGCATGGCCTTCTGTTTTTCCTGCATCATTTCCTCGACCGACTGTAATGCTGAATTCATAGCTGCAACCACCAGATCCTCCAGCAAATCCTTATCCTGCTCATCCCACAGGGAGGGGTCGATTTCAACTTTACGCACCACGCGGTCACCACCTATCGCAACCTTCACCATGCCACCTCCGGCCTCGCCATACACCTCCATCCCGGCCAGCTCTTCCTGCATTTTCTGCATGTTTTCCTGCATCTTGCGGGCCTGCTGCATCATTTTTCCAATATTCATGATTGCTCCTCTAACCTTGTTTCATTATCCACCGCTGCCCCCGGTGCCCGGACATGTTCGACTTTTGCTCCGAACTCGTGCATGAGCGCCTGAACGTGAGGATCTTCACGGGCGGCCTGTTCCAGTTGCTTCTGACTGGCTTCGGCCTCACGGATACGCACCTGCGACAGCGTTTCGCCTTCATGCTCGCTGCGCGGTTCCCAATGCACTTCGCGCCCCAGCCACTCGGAAAATGCCATACGCTCCGCCGTGACGATGGCTCTCTCCTGATGCTTGTCCAGAGCCAGGCGAACCTTTTCAGCGAAATCCAGGCACAATACATGCTCCAGCATCGCAGCTATACCGGCGCGCACCTGCCCGTAAGCAGAAACTGCTTCTTCCCAACTGGCACAATGCCGTCCCGGCATTTCATTCTTCGGGTTCACAAGCAAGTCTGCTTCCGGCATGCCGCCCTCATCATGACTGTCAACCTCACCCGAAGAAGATTGAGATGCGCTGTCGGCATGCTCCTCCATCAATGTATCCTGATGTGGCGCCACTGAATCCCCGCCATCATCCGGCGCATCGTCCACAGCATCGTCAGTTTCCGGCTGACTTGACGTATTCAGTTTTATTTCAGGTATCTTTCGCGGTGCATTCAGGGCATATAACCCGGCAAGGCGCAGCACCAGCATTTCCGCACCCCGGCGCTCATCAACCAGTCCCAGGTCGCGCAAGCCGTGCAGCCACACCTGATAACGTAAATCCAGACCCTGCGCATCCCAGCATGGCGCCCAGCCCGCCAGCCACTGCCGCTGCGCTTCCCCTGGTTCACTCTCTAGCAGCGTTTCATCCACCATCAGGCAAGCCAGTTCGTGCCATGTTTCACCCAAGGCCATCAATACGGCGCGTGGCGCATGCCCACTGCCCATTGCCTGCCGCAAGGTATCCACCGCTACCCTGTTTTGTCCGGTGAAAATTGCATCAGACAACTGACGTGTAATCTCAGGTCCAACCAGCCCAAGAGCTTTGCGCACATCAAGCATGGTGAGTTGCTCTCCGGCATAGGCCAACACCCGCTCTGCAAGGCTTAACGCATCGCGTACGCTTCCATCTGCGGCATGCGCGATTTCATGCAGGGATTCCGGCTCATAGGCAACCTTTTCTTCAGTCAGAACATGTGCCAGATAGTGGCTGATCTCATCTACGCCCAGGCGCCGCAGATCAAATCGCTGACAGCGTGAACGCACGGTAACCGGCAACTTTTCAACCTCGGTCGTGGCCAGAATGAACAATACCTGCTCCGGCGGCTCTTCCAGGGTTTTAAGCAATGCATTGAAAGCACTCTTCGACAGCATATGCGCTTCATCAATGATATAGACTTTATATTTAAGCGTGGATGGCGGATAACGTACCGAATCAAGAATTTCACGGATATCATCCACACCGGTATGGCTGGCGGCATCCATCTCCTGGACATCCAGATTATTGCCGCGGCTGATGGATGTGCACGCGTCACACGCACCGCAAGGCTCGCTATGCTCGGGGTGGTCGCAGTTAACTACCATAGCCAGAAGGCGTGCAATCGTGGTTTTGCCTGTTCCGCGGATACCGGTCAGCAGATAAGCGTGCGCCATTTGCCCGGTTTTTAATGCATTCTGTAGCGTTCGCACCACCACATCCTGGCCGCTAAGGTCAGCGAATCGCTGTGGACGCCAGCGGCGGGCAAGCACTTTGTATCCCGGATTATTCATACGCGTCACTGTACGGATGAATAGGGGCTTGAACAATCATCAGAAACATTCCCGGTTAATAGCGGCCACCCGGACCGGACTGATCCGCAACACGCGAAGCACCCGCTGCCGCTGCTCCCTTCCGGGCCTGACGGGGTTCACGAGGCTTCACCGTGCGGGGCCCGGCCCGGGCGACACGGGGTATCCATCAGCTCTTGACCGATGGAAAACTGGCGGAGAGAGAGGGATTATTCGGGCGTTCCGCCCTCACCCCTACAGGGCCGTCCTCGCTGCGCTCCGGCGTTCAAATCCACCTGTGCCGGATTTGTCGAACCCGGCGAGCGTTCTCATGCCCTCTCTCTTTCTATCTTCAATCACAGACCGTGCTTACTCCACAGGCCCGGCATCCATTCAACTGGCGGAGAGAGAGGGATTCGAACCCTCGGTACGCTTTCACGTACACACGCTTTCCAGGCGTGCTCCTTCAACCACTCAGACATCTCTCCGAAATAAAAGGGACAGTTTACTTTCTTCCCCGGCAAAGCCGGAAACCGGAAAAAGTGAAACTGTCCCCTTTATTTCCAGCGGCGCATGGTACGGCCCCTGTAATATGCAGGCAAGCTGGAAACAATGTATATATTATTACTTGATTATATTCTAATATAAGTATATAATTCGTCCATGCAAGCCATACCAGAAGAAAAAATTCGCGCCGCCAGTGAGGGCCTGCGCGCCATAGCCCATGAGTTACGCCTTGCCATCCTCTGCCATTTAATGGAAGGCCCCTTGTGCGTGCAGGAACTGATGGAAGTAACCGGCGCAACGCAATCCAATCTCTCCCAGCATCTGGCCAGGATGCGCCTGATGGGCCTATTGAG
>CAZJRL010000135.1:0-3675 GCA_964548425.1 uncultured Zetaproteobacteria bacterium
CACACCAGCAAACCGGAAGATATCGCAAATACGATTCGCCACTGGTTACGCTGGACCTGAGGAAATACGGTTAAAGCATCAACCCCGTTGCCCGTCAATGCGCGGGCGCATCAGGATGGATGTATAGAAATACAGGAATAATGCAAATGCCGCAATCCATAGCGCTTGCGAAAATCCGATCCAAAGCAAGTAATGCCCCCCAAATATCAGGGGAAAAATAACCCTTATGAGTGCGCCAAGAAACAGGATGAAAAACATCAATCCAAGCCTTGACGGGGGCTGCCCGATATTTCTTCCGGTATGCCCCAGAGACACCCGCGACATCATGCCCAGCGTCATCATGCCGATACCCCCTACAGTCCATGCATGGACCGCCAGATAAGGTGAAATCCCTGCCATATAAGCGGTAAATTTAAGTCCGAATCCGAGAATGATCCATGCATAGGCAAGATACAGCGCCCACAATAATGGCTTGCTCCATATACCATGCGTATGCCATCCCCAGATCCGAATACAATGCAGCATAAACAGGGCGGCAGCCAGCCATGCAGTCAACGCAGGATGATCAAGAAAAATATCGGAGATCGCAAAAGTCAGAAACAGAAGAAATCCCGAGATATCCACCCATAAATGATTTTTCAGGGAAACGGCATAACCCACGCCCCCCTCAATAAACATCGGCATAACCCTGCGTGACAACACAAGAATCAGAGAGAGGATCATATACAAACCGATATAAATGCCAATACGCTCCCCATCCGGAAAGCTGCCGAGCAGACCGAGGGAATAAATGATGTTGCCGGCCAGTAGAAAATAAACCTTGGATATTACGCCCATATTTTTCCACAATTTTGCACGAACAATCGGCACGGTAAGTACCACCGACAGGGAAACCAGGAAAAAATTGTCCAACAAAATTCCGGCAATTCGGGCATATTGGCCGGAAGTCAGTGATATAATCCGGGCAAGAAACCACAACAGAAAAAGCAATTGCAACGGGCGGCCATGGATGGTTTGAATGCCTGTCCAGTTTCTAACCGCAGTGAGAAGAAAACCCGCGATGACGGCCAAAGCATAGCCGTAAATCATTTCGTGCGCATGCCAGTGCATCGGTAAAATGTCAGCGGGAAGTATTTTGGCGGCAAATACAAGCTCCACCATCCAGATACTCATGCTGATGACAGCGATCAGTGCGGCAGCAAGAAAAAACGGGCGAAAACCAAGCTGGAAAAGCACCGGCATGGTAGCATTACGGCTCCCGGTTTTGCCTGCTATCCGGCTCATTTGAGCAGATCGGCTACTGCATTCGGTTGATATCGGTTTTTGTCCACTTTCAGATAGACTTCCCCTTCATCAGGAACCATGGTGACTTCCTCTACGCCACTGATCCTGCGTATCTTCTCTACAAGAACATCGCTCTCTTCCTGATTCAGATTACCAACCGGAATCACCTTCCGGGTCATATTCATGGGAAATTGCATACCACGGCAAGTCAGCAGCCACAGAAGTGCAAGCCCGGCACTCACTGCAAATACGCCACGAATACCAAATGTTCCATACATCACACCACCGGAAATTCCGCCGCAGAAAGCGCCAAAAAACTGGGACGTTGAATACATGCCCATGGCCGTGCCCTTGCCTGCCGCAGGCGCCATGCGCGACACCAGTGATGGCAGGCTGGCTTCCAGTGTATTGAAGGCCACGAAATAGATGAACATCCCGGCCACGAGCCCGGCCATGGTATGGTGGGTGACGCTCATCAACACTTCAGCAACAATCAGCGCCATCACACATGCGGTAAAAATCTGTTTCATTTTTCCGTACTTCTCGGCCACAATAATCAGGGGAATCATCCCTGCCACGGAAGCCAGAAGGATGGGAAGATAGAACCATACATGCGATGATGTTGCCAGATGCAAATCATTTCGCAGCGCGAAAGGCAGTGCAATGAACGTGGCCGTCATCATGGTATGCAGGAAAAAAATGCCTGCATCCAGCCGCAGCAACTGCCGGTCGCCCAGTATCTGTTTCAGCTTCATGGGTTCAGTTTCAACATCGCGATGCATGTAACTGTGCTGCGGATTGGGCACGCACAGGTAAAGAATAACAATGCCAAGTATGCCAAATGCAGATGCGAGCCAGAACAGGCCGTCCACGCCGATATAGCTATCCAGCATGGGACCAAGGATCAGCGCGAAGGTAAATGAAGCGCCGATCCCCATGCCAAAAATTGCCATGGCCTTGGTGCGCTGTGATTCATCGGTCAAATCAGCAATCAGAGCCATGACTGCCGCTGCAATCGCCCCTGAACCTTGCAACAACCTGCCGGCAATGACGCCGGTTACCGAATCCGATATGGCCGCAACCGCACCACCCAAAGCAAACAGCAACAATCCGGCGGCAATCACCGGCTTGCGTCCGAAGCGGTCCGACAACATACCGAACGGAATCTGTAGCAGGGCCATCGTCAGTCCATAACCTCCCAGTGCCAGACCGGTCAGCAACGGTGTGCTACCGCGCAAATGCTCTGCATACAAGGCAAAAACGGGAAGAATCATAAACAAACCCAGCATGCGCAGGCTGTATATGCCTGCCAGTGAAAATACGCCCTGCCGTTCGTTTGCGTTCATGAATAATCCTGCCTCAATGCATGATTGGTGAACAGGGCGAGGGTAAACAGCAACATGGCTCCTCCCTGGTGGGTGACAGCCAGCCATGTGGGAACGACCATCACCAGCGTAGCGATCCCCAAAGACACCTGGAGCACCGCCATGCCAAACAATAAATTGAATGCCAGTCGTGCCCTGTCTGACAGATCAAAACGTCTTGCAAACCACCATAGTGCCGCAACGCACAGCACCGTTGTTTCAGCCAGAATACGGTGATCAAACTGCACAGCCGCAATATTTTCAAAGAAGTTGAGGTAAAAGGGAGTGAGCATGGCGTAGCCGTCAGGAATGAAATGACCGTCCATCAACGGAAACGTATTAAAGGCGAACCCCGCCTTCAAACCAGCCACCATGCCACCGGCCATCACGGTCAGGGCAATCAGGCCCGTCAATACCGTGGCCAGCCGTCTTAATATCCTGATGTTATACAAAGAAGCATCCTCATTCGGAAAAAGGAGCCCCATCGCCACCCAGAATATGTATCCGTAAATGATAAATGCCGCCGACAGATGGGCTGTCAGCCGGTACTGACTGACATGCGGATTATCGAAACCGCTGCTGACCATGTACCATCCCAGCACGCCCTGCATACCACCCAGCACGAACATCATGACCAGTTTGGGACGAAATGATTTCGCGATCTTCCCGGCCATCAGAAAATAAATGAATGGCAGCAAAAAGAAAAGTCCGATCAACCGGCCCCAGACGCGATGGATATATTCGAGCATAAAAATATGCTTATACCCTTCCACATCCATATCAGGATTTAATTCATAAAATTCAGGAATCTTTTTGTAGTGTTCAAACGAATCGAGCCACTGCGCCTGACTCAGGGGTGGAATCCAGCCCATTAACGGGTCCCATGTCATCATCGACAGACCTGAATGTGTTAACCGGGTAGCGCCACCGATCACCAGCATGACAAAGATGGCAGCACATACACACAGCAACCAGATAGCAATCTGTCTGTTATTCCGGCCAGTGCTCTGTCCCGTAAAAGGACGTA
>CAZJRL010000136.1:0-3668 GCA_964548425.1 uncultured Zetaproteobacteria bacterium
TTTATGAATAGTGCAGGTTAGGCGGTTCTCCTGTCATACTTCTGTCGATGGCGAGCAATTTAATAATCAAGAAATGAAAGCTTGGTTACCTGAAAGAAGCCGAGTGATTTTATTCACTTGCCTTAGCAATCCTGGTTGGGTTAGCGAATACCCTCGGCTGGGAATACGGAATTCGATTTCCTGCCAGTTATGGGCTACTTCTGTGGCGAGATAACAAACCCGGTTAACGGTATGGGTGCCGGTTAAAATCCATTGATCGGCGGTGTCGCCGCCATCAACGACCGTCCAGACATGCGTGGCTGGAAGTTGCTTAATCAGCTCCGGGACCTTCGAAATCGGGGCCTGGCAAGGTCATTCTGAAGGTGTATAATCATGACTGGCCGAAGTAAAAAGTGGCCGGCGAGGTGTGCGATGCTGAAAAAAGGAGACAGGGTTTCAATTCTTCCGGAATATCAGGATAAGGGTGATAATCTGTTTGTATGGGTTGTTGGTGGTGATGAAGAAAAGGAGCGGGTTGATATCAGCCCTGTCAACATAGGATTGCCGTTGGTTCCAATTGAGACAGTCCCTTCCTATATGGTGACCCCGAAAAGAACTTTTTCCGGTCATAAAGTTTCCATTCTGCATGGCCCCTTAAAAGGACTTGCAAGGTAATGATTTTTAAATACCTGGAAGGAGGTAACTTATGAATGTATCACGAATCCCGGAATTTTCTGACCAATCCTTTGATGGCATGTTGTTCTGGTTTGCAACGATGTCCGTGCGAAAACTGCTGTTTCACCCGGATGATCCCCCGGAAGATATTGTTATCATTTCTACCGGAAAGCCGATGTTCTCGCCTGTCGAGTCCCGTAAGGCCAGAGGAATACTGGGCGAAATGTTTGAACTGCATGGTGATGAAGTGTATGAAGCCGCCTATCCGATTTTTATGAAACGCATGGGGATTCAACTGGACGCCTGATGGCAGATATCGTTGATCGCAAAACCCGCAGCCGGATGATGTCGGGTATCCGGGGAAAGAATACCAAGCCTGAACTACGCATCCGTAGTCTTCTGCACCGGCACGGGTTTCGTTTCAGGATTCATGTCGATTCATTGCCCGGAAAGCCTGATATTGTATTAAAACGCCACCGTGCTGTCATTTTTGTTCATGGTTGCTTCTGGCATGCACACGATTGCCACCTGTTCAAATTGCCTTCAACAAGAATGGAATTCTGGCAGACCAAAATTGAAGGGAACAGGGAAAGAGATACTGAAAACATTAAGGCTTTGAAGGATTCCGGCTGGCGGGTTCTGACTATATGGGAATGTTCCCTCAAAGGCAGGACACGCCTTAAAGAATCTGAGCTGGTGGAAAAGATCAGTGGCTGGATATCGGGGAAACCGCCTGATTGCGAGATCACTGGCCGGGAATAACTGAGGCTGCTGACAAAGCACTCGTGGTTTTTCGCCTGACGCCTGGTAGCTTGCCGCCTCGTGAGTAATCGCATCAAAATAATTGACCTGTTCGCAGGCCCGGGAGGGCTGGCAGAAGGTTTTTCTTCTTTTTCACCAAAAAAGTCAGATAACGGATTTGAAATTTCTCTTTCTGTAGAGATGGAATACAGCGCATGGAGAACACTGCGACTTCGGGCGTTTACCAGACAATTTGGCGGGCAGCTTCCACCTGAATACTATGACTATGTCTCTGGCAAGCTGGGGCGCTCACCAGAAGATACGCTATTTGAGATATACCCTGAAGAGGCCAGTAAGGCTAACGAAGAGGCCATGCAGTTCACTCTTGGTAAAGACAGTAACAGGCAGTTGTTTAAGGCGATCAGGAATGAGCTGAACCATGAAACTAAGTGGGTTCTGATTGGAGGTCCACCCTGCCAGGCATATTCACTGGTGGGAAGAGCAAGGAACAAGGGAGTCAAGGACTACAGGGCGGAAGATGATCCCCGTCATTTTCTGTACAAGGAATATCTCAAAATTCTAAAAAAATTCAGGCCGTCTGTATTTGTAATGGAGAATGTAAAAGGAATTCTTTCCGCCAAGGTGAATGGAGGTCTGGTCTTTCACAGAATTATTGCGGACATTGAAAAGTCAGGGTACAGGATTTATTCACTGGTTAAACCGCAACAGTCAGATGCCAAACTTGATCCCCATGATTTTATTATTCGGGCAGAAAATTATGGAATTCCACAGGCAAGACATCGAGTTATTTTAATTGGAATCCGGGATGATATTAAACGGGAACCCGGGACTCTCCAACGAAGCACTCCTGTAACTGTTGAGCAAGCAATCGGTCATCTGCCAAAATTAAGAAGTGGTTTGTCGAAACATGGGGCTGACAATAGTAGCGAAAGATGGGCTGATGTTGTTTGCAGAGAAGCTCGTCGCGTTCTGGAACAGATAAGCGATCACAGAATTATTGAAGAGATGCGGAGTTCTCTGGAGGAGATTGCCAGCAATTCATTGGGCCGAGGCAGTAACTGGTTGGTGGCCACAGAAGACCTGTATGCGAGTATGCCGAATGAAATTGCCAACTGGTATCGGGATGAGAATCTGGGGGGAGTAATTAACCACGATACACGTGGACATATGGACAGTGATCTGGCCCGATACCTGTTTTGCTCCTGCTATGCAAAGATTCATGCAAGCCGGAATGAACGAAGTTCTCCAACATTGAATGGTTTTCCAACAACTCTTTTGCCAAACCATAAAAATGTTTTATCAGGAAAATTTGTGGACAGGTTCAAGGTGCAGGAAAAGGGGCATCCAGCCTCAACCATAACCAGTCACATTTCCAAAGACGGGCATTACTTCATTCATTACGACCCTTCCCAGTGTAGAAGCCTGACCGTGCGTGAAGCAGCCAGAATCCAGACATTCCCGGACAACTACTTCTTTGAGGGAAACAGAACCCAGCAGTATGTTCAGGTAGGTAACGCCGTACCTCCATTCTTGGCAAGGCAGATAGCTGAAATTGTTTATGGAATTCTTAAGCCCAGAAAGTGATTTTAATCTCTGGGGAAGCCCTCTTGAATCGCTTTTTCTAAGACTCTCACAAGAATAATACTCTGTTTCTCAGTTGGATATTTCTTGGGGATTTGTTTGGCTACATTGACAATATCCTGCTCTTTTAAACTGAGTGCTTTTGAAACTTGGTTCCATGACCATAACTTTGCCCAGAATAAGGCCCCTAACTCAAACACCTTCTTTTGAGCTTCGATACCATTATCAATCTTTTGGATTTCCTTGGCAGTCTTCTGTTTTTCATTGGCCTGATACGAACCGATAAGGAAATCAGAACCTAAAACATTTAGTTGAACAGGCATCTGCTCCTGAACATTCCGCCAGCACTGCTCTTTTTTACACCACTCGGATATGTTCGTGATGCCCTCTGGAGTATCCTGAATAATCCGGTTTACCTCTTCAGCAATATTCAGCAATAGCCCAAGGAGAGATTCCGATAAACATTGTTTGCGCCAAATTTTCTCATGATCAAACTGACGATCACTTCGTTCGATCAATTCACTAAACATGGCAATCGTATAGGTGACAATATTTGCCTTATAACTTGCATACCAGGGCTGTTTCATGATTTGTCGGTCAAGAAATCGGAACAGTATCGCCTTGGAAATCATGCCCTTAAAATACAACTCGTTAAACTTTTTCTCGTTTTT
>CAZJRL010000137.1:0-3642 GCA_964548425.1 uncultured Zetaproteobacteria bacterium
GGTGGGAACATCAGCGGAGACAGCCAGTTGTGGATCGGGCAATAAGCCGGCCTGAGTGAGTTGGGCTCCGGCTTCACTTAATTGTGCACGGGTGGCACGCAGGTTGGGACTGTTCAGCACCGCAAGCAGGGCTACTTCCATTTCATCCAATCCATCAGCGGTAATGACCGAGTGTCTGAACCATGATTGCGGCAGTTCTGGATGTGCTGAACGATCCGTATGTGTCCGCAATTGATCGATGGATATCGCCAGGGAAAGTGACTGATCCAAAGGTCGCGTCTGATATGTGGCGCAGGCGGTGAGTATGGACGCCGCCAGAATCCAGAAAGTCTTGTAAACGCACCGGCTTGCAATCCGGGTGTATGCAATCACTCATTCTCCTCCTGCTCTTGGTGGGAGAAGAATACGGCTGCTACATTGCCAGAACCTGCGCTCTACATGACCATTTGGTCATCTTGGTCTCTTGGCAGAGATACCATCACCGTTGTGCCATGGCCGATCTTGCTTTCAACATGGATTTCACCGCCATGGGCGTGGGCGATACTCTTTGCATACGACAAGCCCAAGCCGTTTCCCGGGGCATTTCGGCTTTTATCAGAACGGTAAAAACGATCAAAGATATGTGGCATGTCCTCCCCGGAAATGCCCTGACCGGTATCAGTCACGGTGAAGTGAACCCTGCTTTCACTTTGGCGTGCGGCAACGGTAACGCAATCCCCTTTGGATGAGAATTTGATGGCATTGTCGATTATATTGGCAATCAGCCGTTGCAGTCGCGGCTTGTCCCCTTTTACAAATAAATGAGACGCCTTGGTATTTCGAACCTCTGGTTCCAGTTCGATGCCGCGCTGTTGCGCAACCGGTTCAAACAGGTCACAAGCCTCATCCAGAAGGTGTCTGACATCAACCGCATCCCGCTCCAGATGCATTACACCCGAATTCGTCTGCGCAATTTCAAGCATGGTGTTGATCATGGAGGTCAACCGATCACATTCGTTGATGATCGTTGCCAGTGTCTCCCGGTTTTCAGGCGAGGAATCAGCCTTTACCGACATCAGTCCGGCCTCTGCAATGCCACGCATGCGGGCAACCGGGCTGCGCAGATCGTGAGCAATATTGTCGCTTACATCCTGCATTTCCGCCAGCAAACGTTGAATGCGATCCAGCATGATATTGAAGGCTTCCGCAAGATCGATGAGTTCCTGGCCATGCCCTTCAAGTTCGAGGCGTTGATCGAAGGCACCTTCACCGATTTCAATCGCAGCTTTGCGCACCTGATCCACGCCAGCCAGTGCCCGGCGCACCTGCCACCAGCCAGTTCCAATCCCGGCCAGAACGATAACCAGCAATGTCCAGCTAAACCCCTGCCTCACCTTCTGTAATTGTATCTCGTGCTCATGCAGGGACAATCCAACCTGTGTCCAGCCATGATCCCCTGTGGGTATGGCAATAAGCTTTGCCAGATCGCCTTGCGGATTGACAGGCGTTTCAAACCATTGGATTCCCGCCATATTTTCTTCAGGCATTGGCAACGGAAGTCGCCATGATGCTGGCACATTCGCGACCAGAATCTGGCCTGTAGCACTGATATAGCGGGCGGCGAACATGTTATCGCCGTGCGCCCGAGCTTCCCGGTTGATTTCGGCCTGAAGAGCCTTGATACCTCCGGTTTGATATAAATCTGAAAACTCGGTAGCAGTGTCCTGCAGATCTTCCTCAATCGCCACCAGCAACTGCCTGGAGACGGTAAAGTAGGCAAAGCCGAACACCAACAGGGCCATGCCGCCAAAAATCAGCGTGTGCCATAGCGTCAGCCTGAATTGCAGGGTTTTTGTCATTTATGAATGTTTTTCGAGGACATAACCAATACCACGTACTGTATGAACCAACGCGTTTTCAAAAGGTTTATCCACCTTGTCGCGAAGGCGCGAAATCCGGGCTTCCACCACATTGGTTTGGGGATCGAAGTTGAAGTCCCATACGTGCTCGATGATCATGGTTTTCGAGACAACACGCCCGGTGTTTCTCATTAGATATTCAAGCAAGGCCATTTCCTTGGGTTGCAGATCAATGTGAGTGTCTGCGCGATAGACCTTGCGGCGGATTAGGTCAAAGCGCAAATCAGCGACAGTCAACTGGTCGGGTTCAGCAAGCCCTGTTGCTCGCCGATGCAACGCCTGTAATCGTGCAAGCAACTCTGAAAAAGCGAATGGCTTGACCAGATAATCATCACCGCCGGTTTGCAGACCTTTGACACGATCATCAACCGAAATGCGTGCGCTCAGAATTAGTATCGGAGCAGTGATGCCCCTGGCGCGGATGTCGTGAATCAACGAAAGACCATCTTTCTTCGGAAGCATCAGGTCGATGACGAGCATATCGTAGGGCGCGGCAATGGCAAAGTTCAGCCCTTCTTCACCATCTTTTGCGTGATCCACGCTCATACCCTCTTGCTTGAGACCCTGGGTTACAAAAGAGGCTTGCCTTGTATCATCCTCCACCAGTAATACGCGCATGGGGGTAATAGTGCGTGAGCTTAACTATAAGGACAAACTTTTCCGTCATCTGACCATTATTATTTCCGTTTCACGGTTCTTCCCCTCACCGAAAATATTGGTCATCGCGCATCCGTTTATGTTGAGGAATATGCATTATCCCATACAATACGCGCCGGCGACGCCATCATTGCCGCGACAGCAGTTGAAAACCACATGCCGCTGTCAACTGCTAACACCAAACATTTCCGCCCAATCAAGGAACTGGATTTGAGGGTGTTCAAGCCATGAAAAAAAGTGAACCGTAAAAAACGGCCCCGAAGGGCCGTTTCAAATACAGGGAAGAACTGCTTTAAAGATTATCCGCCTCGGAAGCCAGGTAGGCGGCCACACCCTCGGGGGATGCATCCATACCCTTCTTGCCTTTATCCCAACCGGCCGGACAGACCTCGCCATGCTCCTCGTGGAACTGCAATGCATCCACCATACGCAGCATTTCATCGATATTGCGGCCCAGCGGCAGATCGTTCACGACCTGATGGCGCACCATGCCTTCCTTGTCAATCAGGAAGGAGCCACGCAGGGCGACCGCACCATCAAAGAGAACATCATAATCCGTGGCAATTTTCTTGGATAAATCGGATACCAGCGGATACCGGATATTGCCAATGCCGCCATCATTCACTGGCGTATTCTTCCATGCCAGATGGGTAAAATGTGAGTCCACCGATACGCCGATCACCTGCACGCCGCGATCCTCGAATTCCTGCAAGCGGTGATCAAAGGCAATGATTTCGGACGGGCAGACAAAGGTGAAATCCAGCGGATAGAAGAACATCACCACGTATTTTCCCTTGTAGTCTGAAAGGCTGAAATCTTCCTTGAATGCATTATCACCCATCACCGCCGTGGCGGTGAAATCGGGGGCCTGTTTTGTCACCAGTACGCTCATATCCATGCTCCTTGTGCGAAATTAGGCATTGAACGCTAGCAAGCTTATGGATGATGTACACCACACAATCAC
Organism: uncultured Zetaproteobacteria bacterium; assembly: GCA_964548425.1. Classification (GTDB taxonomy): domain Bacteria; phylum Pseudomonadota; class Zetaproteobacteria; order Mariprofundales; family Mariprofundaceae; genus JAUZQZ01. The sequence goes on from CAZJRL010000137.1 coordinate 3,520, forward strand.
AAAGGACTTTTTACGACTATACTTGCGGCATGTGGTCTTATTCGCATGACGGATTCACCGTCCATCAGATTCCTGCCCTGCAGGATAACTATATCTACCTGATTGAAACGGATGATGTGCTGG
>CAZJRL010000138.1:0-3640 GCA_964548425.1 uncultured Zetaproteobacteria bacterium
GCCCTCAAGCGGGGCATGGCCAGCATTACACTGGAGCCCGGCGGGCAACTGGAGCTTTCCGGCGCGCCGCTGGTCAGCGTGCATGAAACTTGCGCCGAGGTGCGCGACCATCTCCGCCTGCTGGAGCGGGTGCGCAGTGAATTGCATATCGGTTTTCTCGGACTTGGTTTCCAGCCTTTATGGAAACGCGAGGATATTCCGTGGATGCCCAAGGGCCGTTATAATGTGATGCGCCGCTATATGCCACGGGTCGGTGCGCACGGTCTGGATATGATGCTCAGAACGACAACGGTTCAGGTTAATCTGGATTTTGAATCGGAAGCTGATATGGCGCGCAAGATGCGTATCGGCTATTGCCTGCAACCCATTGTTACCGCCCTGTTTGCCGCCAGTCCCTTTGTTGAAGGCAAGCCGTCCGGCTACCTGTCATACCGTGCGCGCTGCTGGCTGGATACCGACCCGGATCGTACCGGCATTCCCGCGATGATTTTCGACGATGATTTTGGTTTCACACATTATATGGAATGGCTGCTGGATGCGCCGATGTATTTTGTCATACGCGATGGTCGTTATATTGACTGCGCGGGCCAGAGTTTTCGTGATTTCCTGCGGGGTAAACTTGCCGTTTTGCCCGGCCAGTTTCCAAGCCCGGATGACTGGGAGCTGCATGCAACCACGGTGTATCCTGAAGTCAGATTAAAAGGGTTTCTGGAAATGCGCGGGGCGGATGCCGGCGGTAAACCGTGGATTTGTGCTCTGCCTGCTTTGTGGAAGGGATTGTTATACGATGAGATATCTATCCGGCGGGCGTGGGACATGGTGGCGGACTGGACATATGAAGATGTGGTGTCCATGCGCAACATGGCCCCGGAAACCGCACTCAAAACACCGTTCCGTCACGTCACGATTCTGCAACTGGCCGAGACCATGCTGGATATTGCCGAAGGCGGTCTGGAACGACTCAATTGTCTGAGCTCGGAGGGGCAAAATGAAACTGTTCATCTGGCGCCTCTGATGAATGCCGTCTCGCATGGACAGACGCAAGCCGAACAGTGGCTGGATGCTTATACCCGTGACTGGAATGGAAACATTGACAGGATATTTAGTGAAGCAGCCTTGCCCTGATGCGCTTGACGAACGTGGCTACCCTTTATAAAGTACTGTGATACCGTACATCAGGTGGTGATATATGAATGTTGTGAGTGTGAATCAATTCCGTGAAAATCTGAAGCGTTTTGTTGAGCGGGCAGCCAGCGAGCATGAGCCATTGAAGGTTTCGCGCAGAAACGGCGAAGATTTTATCGTCCTGAGCAGCGAAGACTGGGAACGGGATCAGGAAACGCTGTATGTGTTGCAAAATAGTGATCTGATGCGGCAAGTAGCTGAATCCATACAATCCCATGCCGATCGCTCCGGTTATCACCCGAATGACGGGGACATGAATGAAATCCTTGGTGTTTGAAGGTCGTACTTGGGAAGTATACGAACATTTGAGGCAAACAGATAAAGCTATGCACAAGACCTTGTGCCGCATCATCAAGGAAATGTTGCGCAACGACCCGGCAAAAGGAACGGGCAAGCCCGAAGCCTTGAAACACAAGCTGTCCGGCTTCTGGTCACGAAGAATATCACAAAAAGATCGCCTGATTTATCGCTTCGATGACCATACGATTTATATCTTTGCGATTGGCGGGCATTACGCCAAACTGCCGGAAAATGATCTCAAGAAATAAGCATCTGTCCGTTTGTATTATGCCCGGAAACACGCATCCAAGTATAAATTATTGATTTGTCGCTCTCCTTATTTAACCTGCACTATTCATATTTATGAATAGTGCAGGTTAAGGATAGCCATGCTGAAAATATCAGAACAGGTCAGTCTTTCCGATGATGAAATCGAAATGCATGCCATTCGTGCGCAGGGGGCGGGCGGACAGAACGTCAACAAGGTGTCCAGCGCTGTTCATCTACGTTTTGATATCCGCGCATCATCACTGCCGGATGTATACAAAGAGCGGCTTTTACAGATGAATGACCGGCGCATCAGTACGGAAGGCGCCATCATTATCAAGGCGCAGCGGTTCCGAAGTCAGGAGAAAAATAAAGCGGATGCGTTAAATCGGCTACAGGAATTGATCAGAGCAGCAGTCGTTGTCGCAAAAAAGAGGAAGCCGACGCGGCAGTCCCGTGCCTCAATAAAACGGCGTCTGGAGAATAAAAGCAAACACGGTCAATTAAAAGCACTGCGGAAAAAGGTGACTGAATAAGCATGATTGTCCACGGAGCTACTTCCTGCAACAATTCGCGCCATGACAGCACAAATCCTTGATGGCCGGGCGCTTTCCGGAAACTTGCGGGAAACACTCAGGTGCAGCGTTGCGGAACTGGTGGCAAAACACGGACGGCCTCCCGGACTGGCGGTGATCCTGGTGGGCGAAGACCCTGCTTCACAAATCTATGTGCGCAACAAGAAGAAGGCGTGCGTGAATGTCGGTATTGAGTCGGATACTTTTTCACAAATACTGCCCGTTGAAACAAGCCAGCAGCACCTTCTGGGTTTGATTGCGGAACTCAACGCTGATCCGAAGGTGGACGGTATTCTGGTACAAATGCCGTTGCCCGAACATATTGATCCCGAAGTCATCATCGAGGCCATTACCCCGGGCAAGGATGTGGATGGATTTCACCCGTACAATATCGGTCGTCTGACCGCGCGCATGCCCGCGCTTCGCTCCTGTACCCCGTTTGGCTGCATGAAATTGCTGGAACAAACGGGTGTTGACCTGCACGGGCAGGAAGCGGTGATTGTCGGCGCATCGAACATCGTAGGTCGCCCCATGACCATGGAACTGCTGCTGGCAGGCGCTACAGTCACCGTAGCTCACAAGTTCACACGTAATTTACAGCAACATATCGGGCGCGCCGATATCGTGGTTGCTGCTGCCGGAAAACCGGGGCTGATCAGGGGTGAATGGATCAAGTCCGGCGCCATTGTGATTGATGTGGGCATCAACCGTGGCGCTGATGGTAAGCTCACCGGCGATGTGGAGTTTGATGTGGCTGCCAAGCGCGCCGCGTGGATTACGCCGGTTCCCGGCGGAGTCGGGCCGATGACCATTACCATGCTCCTGACCAATACCGTGCAGGCATTCAGGGAACATCTGGGCGATGTATATGAATGATCTGGTGAAAACGCCACTGCATGCAGAACATGTCGCACTCGGTGGCAAGATGGTGCCGTTCGCGGGTTTTGACATGCCCGTGCAATATTCGACAGGCGCACTGAAAGAATACCATACCGTGCGTGCTGATGGAGGCGCGGGACTGTTCGACATTTCTCATATGGGGCAAGTCCGCGTCACGGGAACGGACAGCCTCAGGTTTCTGCAATATGTCACCACCAATGATGTATCGAAACTGGTGGACGGGCAGGTGCAATATGCAGCCCTGTTGAATACAGAGGGAACCTTTATTGACGACATCACCACCTATAAAATGTCGGACAGCGAATACTATCTTTGTATCAATGCCGCCAACCGGCACAAGGATGTAGCACACTTGCGGAAAGAGGCTGCAAGCTTTGATGTGGTGGTTGCGGATGAATCGGACGACACGACGTTGCTGGCATTGCAGGGTGCAA
>CAZJRL010000139.1:0-3631 GCA_964548425.1 uncultured Zetaproteobacteria bacterium
TCCGTATTTCCCATGAAATTTACTCCTTGATGTGGCGTGAAATGATATTCAGGAACTCCGAGGAGAACTGCTCCATATTCGCTGCCATGCGTTTCAGGTCCGATGTAAATTTATTGTAGGCCACAACCGCCGGAATGGCCGCTACCAGACCGAAAGCCGTGGCTACCAGCGCTTCGGCAATCCCCGGCGCAACAGCCGCCAGTGAAGTGTTTTTGGTCAATGCGATATTCTGGAAGGCATTCATGATGCCCCAGACCGTGCCGAACAGGCCAATGAAAGGAGAAGTGGAACCCACCGTGGCCAGAAAAGCGAGATGCCGGGCCAGACGCTCCAGTTCACGGGATAAAGCGGCATCCAGCGCCCGGCGGATGCCATCCATACCGCCGCCGGCGGTGATCTTCTTGATGGACTGAATCTCGGTGGCATCACGACGGTGGCGCATGAATTCACGGTAGCCTGCCTGGAAGATATTGGGGAGCGAGCTGTCCGGATAGCGTTGCGGAATACCGGCCAGCACGGCATCCATATCCTTGCCGCCCCAGAAGGCTGATGAAAATTCCTCCGCCTGTTGGCGTGATTTCCTGTACAGCCTCCATTTGTTGAAAATAATGGCCCAGGACATCAGCGATAACAGCAGTAACAGAATCAACACGAGTTGGACGATAAAACTGGCATGCAGGACCAGGTTCCATATTGAAAGTTCTCCGGACATGTTTACTCCTTCATACTATTGCTATCTTCGGCTGAATGCTCCGCAACACATTTTTGGGAATGCGTCTGGGCTGGCCTGTTCGATCCATACAGGCCAGGCGTATTTCACCTTCAACCAGCACTTTATTTTTCCGGTGAATATTCTGCCGGAATGCCAAACGTGCTCCATGAGCCTCGAAAAGTATGCTTTCCACAGTGATTGTATCATTAAAACGGGCCGGATTGCGATAATGCACGTGGACTTCGGTGACGGCAAACAATATACCGAAGGTTACTTCCAGTTCATCCAGTTCAAGGCCGATATCTCGCAGGAATTCCGTACGCGCACGCTCCATGAACTTCAGGTAATTGGCATAATAAACCACACCGCCATGATCGGTGTCCTCGTAATAGATGCGCACTGGAAATTTGTGCTTTTCTCCGGTCACAACAATGATCTCTGTTGTCCCGAGTTCGGCAGTTCGCGGTTCAAATGTGTGTAAGCCAGCGGCGTGGCGATGCGTCCGCGCGGTGTTCGGGTAATGAGACCCTGTTGCAACAAAAATGGCTCGATGACATCCTCAATAGTTTCTTTTTCCTCTGAAATAGAGGCTGCAAGGGTATCCAGACCGGTTGGCCCGCCGGCAAATTTATCAATCAGGGTGGAAAGCAGTTTGGCATCCATATAATCCAGTCCCATTTCATCAACTTCCAACCTTGCCAGCGCGTCGTGCGCCACGTTTTTTGTAATCCGCGAGTCATATTCAACCTCGGCAAAATCACGGACACGCCGAAGCAGGCGGTTGGCAATACGTGGCGTGCCGCGTGAACGGCGGGCGATTTCGTAAGCACCTTTATCATCCACTTTAATATTCAATAAACGGGCGGAGCGGGAAACAATCCGTGCCAGTTCCGCATGATCATAAAACTCCAGTCGGGAAACCACGCCAAAACGTCCGCGCAACGGTGAGGTCAACAGTCCCGTACGCGTCGTAGCGCCAACGAGTGTAAAACGGGGCAAATCCATCTTGATGGAGCGGGCCGCGGGACCCTGGCCGATGATGATATCCAGTTGGAAGTCTTCCATAGCCGGGTAAAGGATTTCCTCGACTTGCGGACTTAAGCGGTGAATTTCATCAATAAACAGCACATCGCCTTCCTCAAGGTTGGTCAGCATGGCGGCCAGGTCACCGGCGCGCTCGATCACCGGCCCCGAGGTGGCGCGGATATTTACACCCATCTCGTGCGCTACGATATTGGCCAATGTGGTTTTCCCCAGGCCCGGCGGTCCGTAGAAAAGGACATGATCCAGCGATTCCTTGCGCTTCCCGGCAGCCTGAATGAATATCGAAAGGTTGGCGCGAATCTTTTCCTGGCCAATATATTCGGACAGTTGAGTGGGGCGCAGGGCGGCATCCCAGTTGTCTTCATGGTGAACGGCCGGGGTAATCAGGCGTTCTTCGCTCGTATTGTTCATGTATTTTTAGGCAAGAAAACAATCTTGAACCACAGAGCACACAGAGGAACACAGAGAAAGTCCATGTATAGCCTTACTCTGTGCTCTCTGTGTCCTCTGTGACAGGTGCTTTTCTGCAACTTTGCGGTTCTCATGCCAACGCCTTCATGGCAGCTTTGAACATGCTTTCAAGGTCACCGGTGTCTTCAATACCTTTAAGCGCCGCATCAACCTGTACAGGCTTATAACCCAGATTGGACAGGGCCGAACGCACATCGGCAAGAACGGAAGATACGGCACTTGCAGTGCCCGCTTCGCCCACCAGTTTTCCCTTGAGTTCCAGAATAAGCCGCTGTGCTGTTTTCTTGCCGATACCCGGTGTGCGCGCAATGGCGACGTCGTCGGAGGCATCAATGGCGGTGAGCAATTCCTCTACGCTCATACCGGAAAGAATGTTCAAGCCTGTGCGCGCCCCGATGCCGGAAACGCCCGTCAGTTTACGGAAGACGGTTCGCTCACGCATGCTGGCAAAGCCAAACAGGGTAATTTGATCCTCGCGCACATGGGTATGGATGAACAGCTCCGTTTCTTTACCTGATTCCAGTGCACACAGCGTTTGCATGCTGACAGCCACCTCATAACCGATGTCGCCCACATCCAGCAGGATGGCGCCGGACGGATCCAGATTTATTACCTTTCCTTTGAGCCAGCCGATCATGACCGAATACTCATGCTGACACCTGTTCCGCCAGACTGTCTGTGAGTTTACTTGTACGGGTATTCGTGTGGTTGGCATGGCAGATGGCAACTGCCAGCGCATCAGCGGCATCCTCCTGCAAGGGAGAGGGCGGCTTGAGCAACAGTTGAATCATATGCTGAATCTGGCCCTTTTCAGCCCGCCCAAAGCCGGTGACAGCCTGTTTTACCTTGGTGGGGCTGTATGGTGTCACCTTGAGCCCGGCATGCGCACAGGCGGCGATCAGCGCGCCTCTGGCCTGCCCCAACTTCAACGCCGATGCGGCATTGCGCGCCATGAATACATCCTCCATAGCTACACATTCCGGTTGGTGACTGGCAATGACTTCCGAGAGTCCCTCAAACAGGACAGCCAGGCGTTCCGTAAACTCACCGTTTCCCGCAGCAATGACACCATGTGCGAGATGCGAGATACGCCCGCCGTTTGCGTCCACAACGCCATATCCGGTTCGGCGCGATCCCGGGTCTACTCCGAGAATGCGCACAAGAGACTTACCCGGAAAAACCTGAAGCAAACAGGATTGAACCACAGAGGACACAGCGAGCACAGAGGAAATCCAGAGAGCATTATTAAAGCAGGAGTTTTCATTTTATTTTTTCTCTCTGTGCATCTCTGTGTCCTCTGTGGTAAATATTCTTGTGTATTCTAACTGCTCAGGCGTTCCATTTCTACATCATCAATATCATAATTTGCATAAACGTTTTGTACGTCATCCAGTTCTTCGAGAC
>CAZJRL010000140.1:0-3619 GCA_964548425.1 uncultured Zetaproteobacteria bacterium
CTCCCCTCACCATCCGAAAAACTGAACATCCTGGAGCTCTCCATTGATCGTTTACTGGCGGCGGGATATGTATTCATCGGCATGGATCATTTCGCCAAACCGGATGATGAGCTGACCATCGCCCAGCGTGAAGGTAAGCTGTATCGTAATTTTCAGGGTTATTCCACGCACGCCGATGCCGAAATGCTGGGCCTTGGTATCACCTCCATCGGATATGTGGACGGCGCCTTTTACCAGAATGTAAAAATGCTGGATGAATATTATGATGTTGTGAATGCCGGAACGTTCCCGGTATTTCGTGGTTATCAGCTATCCGGTGAAGACCACTTGCGGCGGCATGTAATTATGCGCCTGATGTGTGATTTCGCTCTGGATTTTAAGGCTGTTGAAGAAGAATTCGGTATTGATTTCTCTGAACATTTCTCCGTGGAACTTGGAGAACTGGCCGACATGGCCAAAGATGGTCTGCTGGAACTGCGCGGGAGCGGGCTAACGGTACGGCCTGCCGGACGCCTGCTGATCCGCAATATCTCGATGGTATTTGACGAATATCTGCGTAACCGGCAACAGGAAGTAAAATTTTCGAAGGTGATTTAGCCTGCTGAATAAAAAAAAGCTGTTGGGGTCAGGTCTGTCATTGTACCATTTTTCCGCTGAGAGTCAGGGCAGTACAAATCCTGAGGCTGCCAATTACACCACACCATCTTACCCATGGATGGGAATTTTACAGCCTTTCTCACAGCTAAAAATTCAGGCTGCAAGAGATTGTGCTACTTCAGAGATACACCATCGTTGCCTGCATCCTTGCTGCCGAGTTCATCATCCCCGAAATCATCTTCGAAATCGGATTCGGGTGGATTACCGTCATAGATCAGGAAGGTGCGGTGTTGCACCCATGCTTCGCGTGTGAATACATAAGGATCGAGCGCTGACTCGTTGACAAAGCGAATGGCATTCGAGGCACGGCTGCGCAGATCCATGGCTTCCAAAATGGAAACCGGAATCGTTACTGCAGCATTGAGGAAAAATCCGGCCCAGAATACGGCGCTGGTCGCCGTGCTGACAGCAATACCCGGTGCGTCACGCGTTGTGCTTGGTCCATAAACGGGGAAAACAAGATAAGCTCCCTGACCGGCTCCCCAGACACCGAGCGTCTGGCCGAAATCCTCCTCATGTTTTTCCAGCCCCATGGGTGTCGCGGGATCAAAAAAACCACCTACGCCCAGCGTACTGTTGATGACGAACCGCCCAACATCGGAAGCGCCCTGCGCACCCTTACCCTGTAAGAAGTCATTCAGAATGGTATCCATATACAGTGCGTTATCGAAGAAATTGGATACCATGATGCGTCCTTTTCTGGGAACAACAGCAACATATCCTTCCGACAATGGCTTGAGCAAAAATTTATCCAGTTGATCATTAAACCAGAAGGTCCCCCGATTCACTTTCTCAATGGGATCATAGGCCTGATCCCTGGGAGGATTGCTGGCACAACCGGCAAGTATGAAGATGGACAGGGCGCAACCAACAATGAACACAGCACGGTGGCGGAAACGCTGCCCGTATAAACAGATCATGGGTCGCATGGTCACTAAGGCCTTCATGGCATTCCTCCCCCCGCCACTTCCAGGATTTTGTTGGACGCTCAACGACTGCAAACCATTACAAATCAGCGCCCATTTAACAAATAAAAAATTTATCATTCATAACATGCGGAACTTGTTCGTATCCCGTTTGCAGAAGAACACACCGTCATTCATACCGGGAAATTTTCTCTTCCAGTCTGCTTATCAGGGCATCAAATCCCTGTTTGTGCAATACCGCCGTATATTCCACGCGTTTCAGGGCCAGATCACTGACACCCTGCGCAATCACGTTGATAACACGCCATTGTCCCCTGCGCTGGTGCAGCAGATAATCCAGATGCACCCGTTTATGGTCCTGCTTGACCAGTACGGTGCGCACGACCATTCTCCCGTGCCTGGACAGTCTGGTGGATACGGTCTGAAACGATTCGCCGGAATAGCCGTCAAAACGGTGCGCATAGGTGGCAATCACCAGGCGTGAGAAGGTATGAACAAATTGCATTCTCTGTGCACGATTCAAGTCACGCCAGTATTTCCCGGCCGTGATCCGCACCACCACGGGGAAATCATAGATTTTCCGAATGACCGGTTCCAGACGTGTGTAGCGCCCTTTGTATTCCAGACTTTTCGCACGCTTCATGGTCGACAGCAATGCTGCGTGAAATGTATTAATGACCATGACCGCAGCACGCGAATCCCGCAGCGTTTCTGCCGCTCCCGCGGTCTGGGCACCACAAAGAAGAAACACGGATAATGCCCAGATATAAATACGCATGTATGCTATCATATCTTCAGGTTTGACCGCATATAACTTCGCCCCTTCCAGCGGGATTGTTCCCCCTTCCAGTATCGGAATGCCGATAGCCAGGTCATTGCCAGATACCACACGGCAGTCAGGGGAAGAAGCAGTCCCCACAGCGGTGAACGCCCGTAAAATTCAAGCACGGGAAAATAACTGATACCCATGAGGAGCCACGCTGTCATCGCTGCTGCATAATATGGCCATCCCGGCAGGAACAGCATGGATAATTCATCCTCCTGCATTTTGTACAGCATAGCACGGATCACGCCAGGCCGCAGTTCAATGTCCGCATCCAGAAGAAGGATGAATGGGGTTTTTACATATGCGTATCCCTGCTCCAGCGCCCAGAGCTTGCCGGTCCATCCCTCCGGAGGTGACGTTCCCCGAACAATCATGGCATCTTCCATCGTCTTGCGTGCAACCCGGCATGTATCATCCGTTGATTCATCATCCACCATCACCACATGGACGCCGCTTCCCTGACAGGCAATGCCGCGCAGCGTTGCGGCAATGGTCCGTTCTTCATTGCGCGCGGGAATCAGCACGGTGATATCACCCGCTTCCGGCCGTATGCCCTCCCTGTCGGCGTCCAGGTGTTCGCGGCATAGCCACGGGCGCCAGGGAAGCATCAAAACAACAAGCCACAACAGCATTGATGCAACCGGCATCCACAATAGCATAGTCATTTCAGCATGTATGGCATTTTAGCAGGTGTTCATTCCGTGATGGCCCTTTTGGGTTCTTCCGGTACTTCTTTATTAACCATCGGCACTTTATTTTCCGCACGAATTGGAATCACGTTGGGCTGTTCATACAATACCGGCAATTCCGGCGCCATCGGACCCTCCGTACGGGGACCACGCAGCGCAGCGGACAGGGCTTTGAGCGGATGTGCCACTGCATCATTCACTGCAGTGGGCTCATAGCCGCAATGGGCCATGCAATTGGCACATTTCGGATTGCGCCCGGTCCCGTAAACATCCCAGTTCGTATCCTCTATCAGGGACTTGAAGCTCGAGGCGTAACCTTCGTCAACCAGCAGATAACAGGGTCGTTGCCAACCGAAGATATTACGCGTGGGATTACCCCATGCCGTACAGTGATAGGTCTGGTTGCCGGCCAGGAAATCCAGAAACAGGCTGGACTGGTTAAAGTGCCAGCGGCTTTTCCTTGCACGTTTGCGGCCAAGTTTGAAAATATCACGGAACAACTGTCTGGTAGCCTGCCGCTG
>CAZJRL010000141.1:0-3607 GCA_964548425.1 uncultured Zetaproteobacteria bacterium
TTTCAGCGATTCTTCATCGCCGAATTCCGTCAATAAAGCCTGGGTGTCATTGGTCCATCCGGTTAAACGATTCAATCCGACCTGGCGGCCAAAATGGCGGCAGGCCAGTTCGGGAATGCTGTGTGCTTCATCCACGATAGTGCAGTCAAAATCCGGTAATACTTCGCCAAATTCACCTGCTTTCAACTCGGCATCAGCCAGTAACAAGCTGTGATTACTGACCACGATATCCGCGTCCTGTGCCACTTGCCGCGCCCTGAACAACGGACAGCGGGAAAATACCGGACATTTACCGCCCAGACACTGTTCCGCCGTGGCCGTCACCATACCCCCGATACCCCTGGTAAACGGATCAAATGGAAGGGCGGACAAATCTCCATCACGGCTTGTTTCGCCCCATTTCAGCACTTTCAGAAGTAGTTTTTTAGCCCATTTCTCCAGTGTTGCATCGGTCAGCGTCTTTTCCAGCCGGTGTGGGCAAAGATAATTACCTCGCCCTTTGAGCAAAGCGATACTCCGTTTGACCCCCAGAGCATCCTGTACCGCCGGAATATCACGAAACATCAGCTGATCCTGCAATGCTTTGGTATGCGTAGAGATCAACACCTTCAAATCACAGCGTAGCGCCGGCACCAGGTATGCCAGTGTTTTTCCGGTCCCTGTTTCAGCTTCGGCCAGCAACTGTCCACCGGATTCCATGCATTCGGCGATTTCCCCGGCGAGCTTTACCTGCTCTTCGCGGTACACATAATTCGGTAGACTACTTGCTAAATGAGTGTCTGGCTGAAAGTCACGTATAATTTTCTCGGAAAAAGGAGTGTTCATAGGCATGTGGAGCCAGAGCCTACGTTAGCACGTATGCAACATGCAAAGGCTGATAAATACAGGATACGGTCTGAGCGTCGCAGCTATTGGTAGTCTATGTGGAAATAATTGTCAGTGCTCAACAGGTTGCCTTGGCAAGCTTCTTGATCTCACTTCAGCTCCTTACCCCATGGATATAGTTTGGGAATGTAGATTGTGAGAAGAGCTGCCATCAGCATGGCAGCCACCGTACCAACAAAAAACAGTGCCCAAGTATCCGGCTTTATAACACCCAGAGCTATGATCAGAAACAACATGGGAAGGTCAAGAAAGTGTGTAAAGGTAGGAATACTCTCAGCGCGTGCCCTCTGCAACTCGCTGGTAAACCCGCCTGCCTCTAATGCATCTTTCGTTAAGCGCCGCAAGCGCATGAAATAAAGCCTCGTGATGGTATTCCCCTCAATGAATTCAAACACAAACAGAAACACCATACCCGCGAGCCACGGAATGTTAATGAAGTTCCAGACACCAAATTGTTCGACAATTAACCAGGCTCGCCGAGGCGAGGAGAAGCACTGCACCGGGCACTACAACGCCATCATAAAATACTGCAATATTTCTTACTGCCTCGGAAAACTGAGGTAACTCACGCAGTTGACGTGAGCGCAAATCGGAGAGCCATACACTGATTAGCCCTCCGCCAATAAGTATAGCGCCGAGTACGTGAGCAAACTTCAGAAGAGAGTATGTCATATTTTTCTTGAGCCCTAACTAATCTGCACTATTCATGAATAGTGCAGGCTAAGAAACCTTAAGGAAACTCTGAACAACTCATAATTTACGATACCGGATGCAGACAGGCAAACGCATGCTCATTACCTGCGAGCAACCCATCAAATGCCTCACAATCCTGTTGGGCACAGGGACAACGCAGGCGAAAGGAGCAACCACTTTTAGCGATGGTTTCCTCGTTGCGTACGGCGTAATCCCCCTGTTTTCTCCGTTTATCGGGGTGATCAACGGGCCGGGCATCCAGTAAGGCCCTTGTGTACGGGTGTTTCGGCTGTGCATAAACATCATCCACACGTCCCTGCTCCACGATACGACCGGCAAACATGACGGCCACCCTGTCCGCCACCTGTTTGACCACCGAGAGGTCATGGGAAATAAACAGATACGCCAGTTTTTGTTCACCCTGGAGCCTGTTCAGAAGATTAAGAATCTGGGCCTGTACGGATACATCCAGCGCCGATACAGGTTCATCCAGCACCAGCAGCCGGGGAGATACAGCCAACGCACGCGCAATACCGATACGCTGACGCTGACCGCCGGAAAACTGATGAGGATAACGGTCCAGAATCTCCGCTCCCATACCGCAATGCTCAAGCACCTCAACGACTCTTTCGCGCCGTTGCCTCGTATTCAATTTTCGCGCATGTACGCGCAAGCCCTCAGCGACGGTTTCCGCGATCTTCATACGTGGATTAAGGCTGGCAAACGGATCCTGAAATACCATTTGCATATGCCTGCGGATGCTGCGCATATCTTTGCCTTTCAAATGTGTGATGTCTTCTCCCATCAATACGATGTTCCCCGCATCGGCGGGAAGTAATCGCATCACAATGCGCGCAGTTGTTGATTTCCCACTACCCGATTCTCCGACGATGGCCAGCGTCTCCCCTTCTTCAATCTCGAAGCTGACATCCTCCACAGCGCGGGTGATATGTTTTTTTCCACCCCAGGAGCCATCTGTATGGAAACTTTTACACAAGCCATTGACGGTTAGCAGGCTCATCTCAACGCCTCCTGCTTCACCGAAGCTTCTTCCACATGAACGCAACGGGCCCAATGGCTGCCGTCATGCCAGGCATGTTCTCCAACGGCCTGCTCGCAATAGACATCAGCAAAAGCACACCGGGGGGCAAAACGGCATCCGGTGGGCCAGGCGCCGGGCACGGGAACCTGCCCCGAAATGGCTGGCATGGATATGCCGCGTGAAGCAGCTTCCGGTCTGCAATTCATCAGGGCGCGCGTATAGGGATGTGCGGGATAATCAAAAATTGATGTAACAGAAGCATATTCAACGATATGTCCGGCATACATGACAGCCACCTCATCAGCCAGTTCCGCGATTAAACCAAAATCATGCGTGACCAGCAGCATGCCAAGCCCTTTCTCCCGTTGCAGTTTACGCAGCAAATCAATGATTCGTGCCTGGACGGATACATCCAGTGCCGTTGTAGGTTCGTCCGCAATGATATAATCCGGTTTGGCAGCCATGGCCATGGCAATGAGCACGCGCTGACGCATGCCGCCGGAGAGTGAACCGGGATATTGGCGCAGCAATTGTTCCGGCTGTTGTAGTCCCACATCCGCAAGCAGGGAAACTGCACGCTTACGGATTTCGATCGATGTCAAATCCAGATGCAACCGGATTACTTCGGTAATCTGGGCGCCAATGGAGAAGACCGGATTCAGTGCTGTCATCGGTTCCTGAAAAATCATGGAGACCCTGCCACCACGCAATACATGCAATTCATGTTCCTGCATGGCAAATACATCCTGCCCGTCGAGCCTGACTGTTCCCGATGTACGTTCGATACCCTGATGTTCGCCAAGGCGCAAGACCGTTTGCGCGGTAATGGACTTACCACACCCGGATTCACCTACCAGCCCCAGTACGCGTCCCGGTTCAAGCGTTAATGTCACATCACTGACCGCGGTTATTGGACCATCAGAAGAGGGAACAGATAACGAAAGATGCTCGATTTCCAACATGGATGTGAGTGTGGCTGATACAACG
>CAZJRL010000142.1:0-3567 GCA_964548425.1 uncultured Zetaproteobacteria bacterium
GACGCATTTCCCGCGCAGCCTTGTTGGTGAATGTCACCGCTGTAATAGCATCCGGCGGCACATCACGTTCCACCAGAGCCGCAATGCGTTCGGTAATGACGCGTGTTTTTCCCGAACCCGCTCCCGCGAGCACCAGCAAGGGCCCCTTGCGGTGAAATACAGCTTCATATTGTTGTGGGTTGAGTTTGGACATCGGTCGGCGAGCCTAGCTTTGGCTCACTTTCTGGCAAGCCCTGACCACCCCTTGAGCTGCCCCTTATACCCACCCCGGCACAGCCAAAACAAAACAAGTTGTACACCACAGAGGACACAGAGAACACGGAGAAAATCGAATGAAGGTAAAGATCATGATTTATTATTCTCAGGTTTTGTTTTCCTCTGTGTATCTCTGTGCTCTCTGTGGTAAATATTTTGTGCGTTTTGCATTAGATTTCACGGGTAAGGGACTTAGAAACCTCTGAATTAATACAAATTGCACTTGAGGGTTTTCCGCTCAATGTTATCTTTGGCCCATGGTAACTACACACCCCTATGCAAAAGCCCCCGTAACTACTCAGATTGCCCCTGATTTGTTCGAGTGCCCCAGGGCATTCTCTCTTGCGCAAGCGCAATTCACCTTAAACAAGGAAAATACGCGCAGCGTGCTCCTGCACTCGAGCATGTTTGACGCAGTTATCGGGCAAATCAGGGGTGAGCTGAGGAGTTACGGCCCATGAAAAATTTTCCTCATCATACCTTCCGCGAATATGATATCCGTGGTATTGCCGGAACAGAGATTACCGAAGAACTGGCCTACCGGCTGGGGCTGGCCTATGCCACGTTACTGCCGGACGGAGAAACACGCCCGGTGATTGTTGGCCGGGACGTACGCCTGTCCGGACCTGTGCTGATGGCGGCGGTCATTGAGGGCGTGCTTGATGGAGGACGGGATGTGGCGGATATCGGCATGGGGCCAACGCCTCTGGCCTATTACGGCGTATTTCATCTGGATGGTGCAGGCTGTATTCAGATCACAGCCAGCCATAATCCCGGCGAGTACAATGGATTCAAGATGATGCAGGATCGGGACAGTTTGCATGGTGAGGCTATTCAGCGCATCAAATCCCTGATTCTATCTTTGCCCGCGAAAACAAAACAGCGTGGCAAGGTAAACGAAGCACATATCCACGCTGATTACAAAACTTTTGTTACATCCGACTGTACACTGGCCCGGCCACTCAAGGTGGTCATCGATGCGGGAAACGGTCCATCAGGCGTCATTGCCGCTCCTGTTTATCGTGATCTCGGTTGTGAAGTGATTGAACTCTTTTGCGAACCGGATGGCACCTTCCCCAATCATCATCCTGATCCGACGGTGGAAGAAAACATGCGGGATATCAGCCGCACCGTTATAGAGCATGGCGCGGACCTGGGGATCGCTTTTGATGGCGACGGCGATCGCATCGGCGTAGTCGATGAACAGGGGCGCATTATTTACGGTGACATGCTGCTCCTGCTGCTCTCCCGCCACCTGCTTGAGCAGCATCCCGGCGCCACCATCATTTCCGAGGTCAAGTGTTCCCGCCACATGTATGATGATATTACCGCGCATGGCGGAAACGCCATTATGTGGCGTACAGGCCATTCTCCGATCAAGGCCAAGATGAAGGAAACCGGCGCATTGCTGGCCGGTGAAATGAGTGGCCACATGTTCTTTGCCGATCGTTTTTTCGGTTTTGATGACGCCGTATATGCCGGCGCGCGTATCATGCAGGCCATCGCCGCTCAGGACGCACCGATATCACACCTGTTCGCGGATGTTCCCGATGCCGTGACCACCCCGGAAATCCGGGTGGATTGTCCGGATGAACGTAAATTTAACCTGGTAGAGGAAGCCAAAACACATTTTTCAAACCTCGGCTATGAAATTATTGATGTGGATGGCATGCGGCTGGAATTCGGCGATGGCTGGGCTCTGCTGCGCGCTTCCAACACCCAGCCCTCGCTGGTCCTGCGTTTCGAAGCCCCCGATGAATCCCGGATGACTGAAATGCGCAAACTGGTTGAAGGCTGGCTTGCCGAACAGGCCTCGTAAAAATATCTTTCATCCCCGAAGCGGTGGCACTAAAGGTCCGAATGGCTGTAAGCTGGTTAATCTCGGTTAATCGGAACAGAACAAGGCAGCACCCACGCTCATCTAAATACCCGTATGTCAAGTCCCACTTCGTTTTTCTTGACTTGTGTACACTTGTGCATATAATATCGTTATGCGTTATGAATGGGACAGGACCAAGGCTGCATCTAATCTTCGCAAGCACGGCATCAGATTTGCGGATGCAGTAACAGCACTTGAGGATGATCATGCTTTGACTATCGAGGATGATTCAGCACAGGATGAAAGACGGTTTGTTACCATCGGTATGAACGATGCTTTGCATCTTCTGGTTGTTATCTGGACAGAACGAGTAATCGACGTAATTCGGATTATTTCCGCCAGAAAGGCAACGGCGCATGAACGAAAAATGTATAATGCGAGGTGACGAGATGAAGAAAGAATATGATTTCAGCAAAGGCAAGCGTGGTGCTGTTGTCCCCTCTGACAAGCAGCGTATTACGATCAGGCTTGATGTATCCATTGTCGAGTATTTCAAAAGTGCCGTGGAAGATGCTGGCGGCGGAAATTACCAGACTGCAATCAATGCGGCACTACGTGAATACATCGAAGGAAAAAGCGTTGTCGATGCCGTTCGGTCAGTCGTGCGTGAGGAATTGAAGCACGCAGCATAGCTATCGTCCTTCATCATGGGCTAACGGCTCAATAACTCATGCCTGGCACTGATTCCACGAAGCCGAAAATGCAAAAAAGATAATGCCCCCTTTATTTCGTTGACACCGCGCCCTAAAAGGATCATTGTGATCATTATGTTCACAATAGAGAGGTTGAATGATGCAGTCTATGCCAGCGAAAGAAGCCAAAGTACATTTCGGAGAATTGATGGACACTGTTCAACGTGAACCGGTAAGTATTAAAAAATACGGGCGGCCTGTTGCGGTCATGATGTCAGCGGAAGAATACAAACAGTTCAAACTTGAACGGTTAAGAGCAAGACTTTCCATAGGAGAAATCCAACTGGACAGGGGTAATGCGGTAGACGGGCGCACTTTCTTTCAGGAGTTGCAACAAGAAAGCAACTGATGGCGCATTATCTTCTTTCTGAATCGGCTCAGCAGGACATTAGCAGCATCCGGGATTACACCATGGAAACATGGGGGAAGGGTCAAACCCGAAAATATTTAACCCTGTTGGAGCAGCGGCTTGAATGGCTGGCCAATAACCCTGCATTGGGTAACCAGAGAAACGAAGTCAAAGAGGGATACGTCAGCTTTCCAGAAGGACGACACATCATTTTTTATCGCATGGCTAAAAGTGGCATTGAGGTGCTGGGCATTATTCATCAAAGCGAAGATATCGACACGCATTTTAACAATTAACCGGGAGAAAAGTATGCAATGGGTCTGGCTTGACTAATTAACACATCGCTTCTTCATTGCTTCCTCCAGTTCCAATGATATTTACTTTGAAACTGG
>CAZJRL010000143.1:0-2282 GCA_964548425.1 uncultured Zetaproteobacteria bacterium
ATCGCCGCCATGGGCGGTAATGACAATGCCTTTACCAGCCATGATTACACAGCCTATTTTGAAACCGTTCCCTCCGATCGTGTGGATGAGGTATTGTCCATGGAGGCCGAGCGTTTCGGTCATCTGAAACTGGCGGCGGAGGATTTTGCCAAAGAAATCCGGGTGATTATGGAAGAGCGCCGTATGCGCACGGACGATGATCCGAACAGCCGTATGTTCGAGGAGTTGTCCTCCGTCGCCCTGCGCCTGTCGCCTTACCGTGAACCGGTCATAGGCTGGATGCAGGATCTGAAACGCCTCTCCATTAAGGATGTACGGGCATTTTACAAGGCACATTATATTCCCGGCAATGCCACCGTGGTCATTGTGGGCGATGTGGATTTCAGACATATCAAAAAAACGGTGCAGCGCAGTTTTGGGAGATTAAAGAAACAGCCTGTTGCCACACGGTTTAATCCGGTGGAACCGGAGCCCATCGGGCCAAAGCGGATGGTGGCGCGGCTTCCCGCCCAGTTGCCGATGCTGGCCATCACCATGCCGGTTCCGGTATGGCAGCCGGGAAAAAATGATACACAGGCCGCGGCGATAGCCGTGGCGACTGAAATACTGGCGGGAGGCCGTTCGGCGATCCTTAACCGGGAGATTGTGGACCGGCAGCGCAAGGCATTTGCCGCCGCCGCCGGTTACGATCCGCTTTCCATGGGCATTGATTTGTGGTTTGCCTACGGCATGCTGGGAGCGAAACAGACGCCGGAAGCCTTTGAAAAAGCGTTTTGGGCGACCCTGGAGGACTTGAAAAAGAAGGGACCGAACAAAGCGCAACTGGCTGCTGCAAAACGGCGCATGATTGCCGATGAGGTGTTTGCCCAGGACTCCCTGTATTTGCGCGCCAAGGAAATCGGTATCATGGAAACGGTCGGTGTTGGTGCGGACAAGCGGGAAGCATGGCTGGCCGCCATCCGCAAGGTCACGGCGAAGGATATCCGGCAGGTATTGAAACGCTGGATCAGGCCTGAGCGTTCCACGACAGGGCTGTTACAACCGGAGGCGCGCTCATGAACGCCATGAAACATATTGCCATCATATTGATTTGTTTTGCAGTTGTGCCCGCCGCATATGCCGTGCCGCCCATTCAGAAAAGCAGGCTGGACAATGGTTTGCGGGTATTGTTAATGGAGGCGCATAACGTGCCGATGGTCGTGATGCGTCTGACCGTGCCGTCCGGTAGCCGTCTGGATCCGAAAGGTAAGGGAGGCACGGCTTCGATGCTCGCCGCCATGCTCGGAGATCATACGCGGAAACATGATTTTGTATCGTGGGCCGATTTACTTGATGCCCAAGCCATCCGGTTTGGGGCGAATGCGAACCGGGATGGTCTGTCCATTTCCATGACCGCGCTGAAGGAAGCGCTGCCGGAAGGCGTTCAGGCCCTGGCCGAAGCGGCGCTGATGCCGGGCTGGAATAAAAAACGCTTTGCTATCCTGAAAACGGATGCGATTTCCTCGGCCAGAAAAGCACAGGAGGAACCGGGCGTTCGTGCCGCGCAGACCACCGCCCGCACACTGTATCCGAATCATGGATATGGACATCGTTCGGGCGGTGATGTGGACAGTCTCGGGCATCTTGATCTGGCCGATATTAAAGCCCTGTACCGCCGCCAGTTCAGGCCGCGGGGTGCGGTGATAACCATCAGTGGCGATCTGACAATGAAGGAAGCGCTGGCACAAATCCAACCGCTATTCTCCGGCTGGAAGGGGAATCCTGAGAAGTCGCTGAAGGATATTGCGAAACCGGAATCCGTACGTGGTCAGACGCACGATGTTGCCATGCCAACGCGGCAAATGACCGTCCAGTTGTCCCGTCTGGGGCCATCCCGTTACACAGCGGATTTCTTTGCCGATATGCTACTCAATCATATTCTGGGCGGTGGCGGTTTTTCATCCCGGCTGATGAATGAAGTGCGCGAAAAACGTGGACTAGTTTATGGCGTTTATTCCTATTTTATGCCGCTGACGGTTTCCGGCCCCTTTGTCATTAGCCTGCAAACACGCGCCGATCAGGCCGGGCAAGCGCTCAAGGTAGTGCAGGATGTGATGCGCCGAATGCATGACGGGCACATCAGCCGGAAGGAACTGACCGCGGCCAAGGCTAATCTGACTGGCAGTTTTGCGCATCGCATGGATTCCAACGCCAAACGTGTAGGATTGATGTCCATGATTGGATTTTACGGTTTACCGCTGGACTATCTCCAGGTCTGGAAGCAGCGCATCAATGCCGTGACG
>CAZJRL010000143.1:2382-3553 GCA_964548425.1 uncultured Zetaproteobacteria bacterium
CATGTGGATGTGGTCAATCGCGGATTAAAGCTGTTTGACCGCATCATCATCGGTGTGGCAACCAATCCAAACAAACAACCGGTGTTTGATCTGGATACCCGCCTTGCCATGGTGCGTGAAACATTTACCGGGAAGTCCGATGTCGAAGTCACGGCCTTTTCCGGTCTGCTGGTGGAGCTGGCGCACGATCAGCATGCCAATGCCATTTTGCGGGGCTTGCGCGCAGCCTCGGATTTCGAATATGAATTCCAGATGGCGACGATGAATCGCAGACTGGATGAACACATTGAAACCATGTTTGTCATGGCGCGCGAGGACTATACCTTTGTTTCCTCACGCTTTATCCGCGAAATATCGGCCATGGGCGGCGATGTCTCGGAGCTTGTGCCTGCCGCCGTTGTTCCCCACCTGATCCTGAAACAGGCCCCATGACAGGCTCCTACCGGACACCGATCCAGATATTGTGCTTCCTGCCGCTTTTTGCAGTGTGCGCACGCACACGCCGTTCTTCCACGTTAAACCCGATTTTCAGCATGCGCTGAGTAAATGCCGTATCCGTGCAGGCTGACCATACGGTGAGTACCCCGCCGGGCTTGAGAGCCTCATAGGCATTGTTCAGTCCGCGCAAGCCATATAGCGCATCATTATCATCGCGGGTGAAACCATCCGGCCCGTTATCGACATCCAGCATGATGGCATCAAAACCGTTTTTATGCTCATGCATCACCTTGCCAACATCCTGCTCGACAACATGAACACGCGCATCGTTAAGAGGGAATCCGGCAACCACGCCCAGATATTTACGGTTCCAGCACACGACCGCGGGCATCAGTTCAGACACCGTTACCTGCGCGGCAGTGCCGGTATGAGAAAGGGCTGCTGCCAGTGTGAAGCCCATGCCGAGACCACCCACCAGAAGCTGCGGGTCTTCCACCCCTGTAACATGTTCACATGCCAGTTCCGCCAGGGCATTTTCTGAGTGGTGAAGACGGCTGTTCATCAGTTCGCCCTGTTTATCCACACGAATCGAAAACTCATCATCGCGTTGGTAAAGTCGAAGGGTTGCACCGTGGTCGGAGGTGGTATCAATCAGGATATAGGGATTTACAGGCTCCCCCTTCAATCTGCTTCGGGTTATCTTACTTACGCGAGGTTATACGATAACGAAATC
>CAZJRL010000144.1:0-3545 GCA_964548425.1 uncultured Zetaproteobacteria bacterium
CCTTCGGGTTATGAGCCCGACGAGCTACCACTGCTCCACCCCGCGTCAGGGAGGCGGGAATATAATGGCAATCCCGTTCGTGTCAAGCTGTCGCAGGCATTAGCATTTGACCCGGCGTGGAGATACGACACAATCGGGGTTATGCAGGTTACGGTCTTATTTCTGGCAGCGGGTAACGGTAAGCGTTTTGGCGGTGAGATTCCCAAACAATATCAGTGTGTGAACCGTATCCCATTGGTGGTGATTGCGTTGAACAGTCTGGCAAAAGAATCCCGGATTTGTGCTGTGCAACCGGTGCTGGCTGAAAATGATGGATATTTTACCCTGTGTATTGAGAAGCAATCCTTTCCGTTTGATCTACTGCCTCCTGTAACCGGGGGGGCGGAACGCGCCATTTCCATGGCCAATGGCATGGCCGCGCTTTCCGACAGTGTGGAATGGGTGGCGGTGCAGGATGCGGCGCGTCCCGTTCCTTCACCCGTGCTGCTGGCTCATGTGCTGGATGCGGCGCAACAACACGGTGCGGCTGTTCCGGGCATACCGGTGCATGATACGGTTAAACGTGTGGATGATGAAGGACGGGTACTGCAAACACTGGATCGCCATACCTTGCGTGCGGTGCAAACGCCGCAGGTGGCGCGCCGGGAATGGTTTGCTACGGCCATTGCATCGGAGGGGGATCATATGCACCGGCATACGGATGATGCTTCCCTGCTGGAAGCTGCCGGGTTTCCCGTGTTTATCAGCCCGGGCGATGTCAATAACCGTAAAATCACAACACCGGAAGATATGACATGGTTGCAGCATTATATGGAGGTGAACCCATGAGCTTACGCATAGGCCAGGGATTTGATGTGCATGCATTTTCGGAAGGGCGCAAACTGATTCTGGGTGGCGTACATATCCCGCATGCCCGGGGTCTGGCGGGACATTCCGATGCGGATGTGCTGACCCATGCCGTTTGTGATGCGCTGCTGGGCGCTGCCGGGTTGGACGATATCGGCCATTTTTTTCCTGATACCGATGATGATTACAAGGATGCGGACAGTCTGGGATTGTTGGCACAGGTGATGCGTCATGTGAATGAGCGTGGCTTGAAAGTCGTGAATATTGATTCAACTGTTCTGACGCAGGAACCCAGGCTTGCGCCCTATATGGCGGATATGAGAAAAAAACTGGCCGGTGTTGCCGGTGTGGAAATTTGTTGCCTCAGCATCAAGGCGAGCACGACGGAACATCTTGGTTTTACTGGAAGGAAAGAGGGCATAGCGGCCATGGCTGTAGCCTTGCTTGAAACACAGGATTAAAATTGTTTTACCGCAGAGTACGCAAAGTTACGCGGAGTAAAAGCGAGATATAGAGAGCAGGGATATTCCTGGATGATCGAATTTATCTCCAGGATTGCCGGGTTTACCTCTTTTGGTTTTTCCTTTGCGTAACTTTGCGTACTTTGCGGTGAGTGGTTTTTATGAAAAGTATATGAAAGTATATGGCCTTGCCCCCGGTCTGTTTAAGGCCTAGTATTCGCCATGTTGAAAGTGAGCTGCGGCTCGCTTTTTTTTGTTTCTGGAGTAAGTGAATTGATTGAAGATCATATCCGGGACATGTTGATGCCGGTCATTCAGGAAACGGGTGTTGATGTGTTACAAATAAGTCTGGGCAGTGGTGGTCAGCAGCAGCTATTGCGGGTCATCATTGATCAGGCCGGCGGGGTTCCATTTGACAGTCTGGAGAGGATCAGCCGGGCATTATCCCTTCAACTTGACGCGGAGGACCTGATTCGGGGTCGTTATCGTCTGGAAGTGAGTTCACCGGGGCTGGACTGGCCACTTGAGAATGAAGCAGATTTCAGGCGGCATGCGGGTGAAATGTTGCAGGTTTATTTTGAAGGTCGTTCGAATCTTGCAGGTGAGAATCTCGGACCTTGCAATGGTGGTGTCCGTATTCGGGATGCACAGGGCAATGAGCACGAGATTGCCGTACGTGAGGCGGTTAAAATTGTACGTGCCGTAGAATGGAAACGCGCCGGAAAAAAGAAGAAAAAACAAGGCAGGTGAGGAAATATTGATGAATGTTCAGATGTTGCAGGTTGCACAGGCCGTGGCGCGCGAAAAAGGTGTTGAAGAGGCACTGGTGATTGATGCCATGGAGCAGGCAATAAAAACAGCCGCCCGACGCACTTATGGCGACAGGAATGTGGAAACAAGAATTGATCGTGAAACCGGAGCGATGGAACTTTACCATGTACGTACGGTTGTTGAAGAAGTGGAAGATGAACTCAATGAGTTGACGCTTGAAGAAGCCTTGAATCTGGATGCCAATGCGGAAATCGGTACGGAGTTCAAGGAATCCCTTCCACCCATTGAATTGGGGCGTATTGCCGCCCAGACCGCCAAGCAGGTTATCAATCAGAAAATCCGGGAAGCTGAACGTGACCGTGTCGTGGCCGAATATGAACCCCGCGTCGGGGAATTAATTACCGGGATTGTCAAACGTGTTGAGCGAGGCAATGTCTATGTTGATCTGGGCCGGGGTGAGGCGGTGATGTATCGCGAGGATCTGTTACCGCGCGAATCCTACCGTCAGGGAGATCGGGTGCGCGCCTATTTGCGGGAGGTTCGGAACCAGCCCAAAGGTCCGCTGGTATTTGTATCGCGTTCGGATGCGGGCATGGTGCAGCGGCTGTTCGAGCAGGAAGTTCCGGAGATTGCCGACGGGCTGGTCGTGATTCAGGCCATTGCCCGCGATCCGGGTTCACGCACCAAGATTGCCGTCATTTCGAATGACGCCGCCGTTGATCCTGTTGGCGCCTGTGTGGGTATGCGCGGCGCGCGTGTGCAGGCAGTGGTGAATGAATTGCATGGTGAAAAGATTGATATCATTGAATGGACGCCGGATACCGTAACTTTTGTTGTCAATGCCCTGGCGCCCGCCGAGATTGATCGTGTGATGGTGGATGAGGAAAATAATACCATTGAGGTTGCCGTGGCTGAAGACCAGCTGGCTATTGCGATTGGACGCAGAGGACAGAACGTTCGCCTGGCTTCCGAGTTAAGTGGCTGGAACATTGAAATCATGACTGCCGGTGAGGAACGTGAGAAACGCGTTGCCGAAATTGATGCGGCCAGGGGCATGTTCCAGGATTCTCTGGATATTGATGAAGACCTTGCCACCTTGCTTTGCAATGAGGGATTTGTTTCTCTGGAGAATCTTGCTTACAGCACAGCTGAAGAATTGACCGCTATCGATGTGCTGGATGAGGAGATTGCGCATGAATTACAGAATCGCGCGCGTAATGTTCTTTTACAACAGGAACTGGATAAAACGGAACGAGCGGAAATCGAGGACAGCCTGTTGCAATTACCGGAGATGAACACTGAACTGGCTGATCAACTTGCTGTTTGCGGAATTGGCAATGCGGAAGCGCTGGCAGATGCTGCGGTCGATGACCTGGAGGGTGTGAAAAGTTTTTCCCGTGAACAACTGGAAACGCTGATTCTCACTGCCAGGAAGGCATGCGGCTGGTTTGACTGATTTGACGTGTG
>CAZJRL010000145.1:0-3543 GCA_964548425.1 uncultured Zetaproteobacteria bacterium
CTAAGACACAACGTAAAACATATACTAATACCTTCATAAATAAAGCCACATGCAGCGGTGCTTTCCTGTAAATGCACTCGTATCAGTCCTGAATCAATTTATCCCTTTCCCCTGTATTTTTCGTGTCTTTGTGGTAAACCTATCTTGTGCATTTTATTTCTCAAGGCATGCGGGCCGTAATCTTTATGCCTGTAATTTCACCATGCCGGAGTGCAGCAAGCGGCCACACGGGATATATACGGTGCCTGGAAATGCCACGTATGTGCATATAATACTCAATCATGGCCTGTGTGTGACGGATACGCGAGATCAAACTTTCATCCAGCGGAGTGTGGCCCAGTTGCGGGAGGAGCTCCACGATTAGTTTGGGTTGCTTGCGTAGTGCCTTGACCACTTGCCACAAACGCGCGTGTTCATTATGTGAAAAAGCGCGCCCATGTTGTAAGCGTACATTCGATACAGTTTTTATCGTGGACTGAGCAGGCGGCAATCCGCTTGTCAGTGAAGCCCGTCGTTTAATCATATTCAAGGTAGCGATACCCATGCGTTTAATGGAAAACGGTTGCGTATGCCAATCTCCCCTGAATGGAATGTGCAAACCCATGCGACCGTGCTTGCCAAGCCGATCAAGAAGATTCTGCATGCTGTAACCCGTCAACAGTAACATGGGGTCCTGTGGATATGCGCCTGATTCAAATTGTCCCTGATATAAAACGAGGTGCAATGTACCGGCGTAAGCGTGTTTTCCGTGAGCGGGCTTGATAGAAAAGCTTCCATTCAGGCGTCCGCGAGTCAGGCGCGGTGAACCGGAAATCATCAGCCAGTTGTTGAGAAAAAAGGGTAAAGCATCCTGTAATCTGGCATTAAGTTTCATTTTAACATCGCTGGAAAACAAGTCCACGGACCCCTGCACACGCAGACTTCCTCCACTCACAGATGCATAAAATATCAGAGGTGACCATGTTCCGGGGCGCATATGATTCAGGGAAAAGGATACATGATCTGCCCACACCGCATTTGCACTGCCCACGCTGATGCTTCCATGTTCCGCCACCACCTTATCCACCTGCCAGGAAAGTTTCTGGCGCTGCACCTCCGGTTTCTTTTTAACTTCGGCTTCTACCGTGTGAGGAATTGGATGCAATGCAGCCTGATAACGCCAATTATTCATCCGAATTGAACCCATATGCTGTGTTTTCAATGTGCCGGCCTGTTGAATATCGATGTAAATGGTATCTGCCAGGAAAATATCGCCTCCCTGTGATGCCATGACGTCAGTCAGGGTCGCCTGTCCTTTCAATGTCAGCTTGTTATGGCCGGCCTGCAATAAGATTCGGAGCTCACTGTTACCGGAAAGTTGCAGGGGACCGCTGCTCCCGTGCAGAGATAAATCCGGCAAAAGGGGACGCAAGCGTACTATTGGCACATTCCCGGCTTGAATGCTGGTATGGAATGACTTGTCAATATGGCCTTTCCCGGTGATATGCCATATCTCCTCACCCGTACTGTCAGCATCCAGTTCCATATAATCATTAGCTGCCATGTGACCGGAACCTTTTAAAGGAGGGAGAATCAGGCGGTGTGACTCTCCATGAATGTTAATAGCAGGGCGAACATTCTCGAATGTTAAATGGTCAACCTGAAAATGCCACGGAGAGACTGGCGACCGGGTTTTTCCCGGTTGCAGCAGCATATCCATATTACGAACATGGAGGCGTTCAATATGAAGTTTGTGAACAGGCCATTGCACCACAGCATGATCCAGCATGATGCTGTCTATCGTCCATGCAGGCAGGCTTTCAGAAGCGAGGCGGATATCATGGATCTTGCCACTCATGTCCACGGTCCAGCGCCCATGGCCTTGCCGTTCAAGCTGTACATTTCCGTTCAATATGCCGGTTCTCACATTTCTCCCGTTCATTGCGGGTAATACGTTACCAAGCCCCGTCAGGGACAGTTCTCTGCATCTGGCCTGAACCTTGATGTTTTCCGGCTCCATTTCTCCCTGAATGCGCATGTTTCCCTGGCCTGGCTGATCTTCAAACCGGATATTGCCATCAAACATGAAATGCCGGTGTGCCCAGTTCGCCTGCCAGTTTAACAAGCCACTGCTGCTTCCATGCATGTTGGCTTCCAGGCCCAGGATACGGGACATGCCGGTCGTCACCATACCTTGCCAATCCATCATGCCCCTGAATGAATCAGTGTTCTGTTTTCCATACAGGTGAAGAGAGCCACCCTTGACGTTGCCGCTCAGGTCAAAGGTGCGAGCAGCGATACGGCCTGAAACCTTTCTCACCTGCCAGGGAATTTTTTTATCGGTAAAATCGAATATTCCATTCGCCAGTATAAGTTCATCCACATGATTGATCACTGCAAACCACTGCTGCATGACCCTGGAAGGTTCGCCATGCAAGCCGTTGATGAGATCAGAACGGGGAAATGACAAATGCATGGAATCGAGATGAATCCGGGAGAAATGAATGGCTTTTGATAACATGGCGCGGGTTGAGGTATGTAAAGAGATGTGGGATACATGGACTGTCCATGATCCCTGTCTGACCCGTATATCATCAATGGTCAGGGCGCCGCGCAACAGGTGGTATCTCACATGAAGTGCTTCGCCCGCCAGGGGTTTCAGCCATGCATGCACTGCATGGCGCATAGCATTCTGGGCGTATGCCTGTACTGCAAAATGTGCTGCCAGAAACATGAGAGCCAGCATGGCCATGGCGGCCAGATACCACCTGGCCGGACCGGGCATCCGGCCCGCGTGATGCCGGAACAACAGGCTGTGGCTCATTTTAGATCTGAACTCTTTATAAATTGTAAGCTGCCCAGGCCGCCCCTGATGAGGCCGAGAACAAGTGCAGTGTGCTCTTGCACATGAGCATGTTTGACACCGTTATCGAACACATCAGGGGTGAGCTGGCCAGCTTACGACTGTAATTGATCGATCACCCGGTGATCTTCCAGTGTTGATATATCCTGCTGGATATCCCGTCCGGCAGCAATATCGCGTAACAGGCGGCGCATGATCTTGCCGGAACGTGTTTTAGGCAGATTATCCGCGAACCGGATATCATCGGGCCTTGCTATCGGGCCGATTTCCTGTGTCACATGCGCCCGAAGTTCCTTCTTGAGATGCTCCGATGCCTTGCCTTTGAGGACAACAAATGCACAAATGCCTTCACCCTTGATCTCGTCCGGCCGGCCAACCACGGCGGCTTCAGCCACGGCTTCATGGGACACCAGCGCGGATTCGATTTCCATAGTACCCAGACGGTGGCCGGACACATTGAGTACGTCATCCACACGGCCCATAATCCAGAAATACCCATCTGTATCGCAGCGTGCTCCGTCACCGGCGAAATAGTAACGCCCGTTAAACTTCTTCCAGTAGGTTTCAATATAGCGTTCATCATCACCCCAGATGCCGCGCAACATGGAAGGCCATGGTTTGGTAATCACCAGCAGACCGCCTTCATTTGGCATCATGGATTTTCCATCTTTATTGACTATATCCGCGAAAATACCCGGGAG
>CAZJRL010000146.1:0-3512 GCA_964548425.1 uncultured Zetaproteobacteria bacterium
ATGCACACGGAAAATTCCTGCGCGCCTTTGGCCGGAATCTGTTTGAAAAGCCCGGTGGAATCGGCATAGGCCCGAACGGTAACATCTGGGTCACAGATTTTGATCTGGATCGGGTTTTCCGTTTCAACAGCAAAGGAAAACTGCTCGCTTCCTGGGGAAAAGCGGGAGACGGCTCCGGAGCGTTTAACGTGCCGGCGGATGTTGCGGTGGATTCAAAAGGGTTTGTGTACATCGTGGATGAATATCACCACCGCATCCAGAAGTTTACGTCTGACGGACACTTTCTCCGAACATGGGGAAAGAAAGGCAAGATCAATGTCGTGCTCTCGGCGATGAACTTTCTGTTGCCGGAAATGCGCCGGAGCGAGTTTTATTATCCTTCACGCATCGCCATCGCGCCGGATGACCGCATCTATGTATCCGACGCGTACAATAACCGTGTACAGGTGTTCGATACCGATGGACGTTGGCTGCAAAGCATTGGCGGACTGGGCCTGTGGGGTGGACGTTTCCGCGTTGCGGCGGGCATTAGCGTCGCTCGCGACGGATCATTGTTCGTCGGCGACTTCTACAACAACCGCATTCAACATTTTGATAAAAACGGCCACTTTCTTGATGCATGGGGAGAAAGTGGAAAACGTCCGGGGCAGCTCTCCGGCCCTACCGGCGTGGCCATGGGTCCGGACGGGTCGGTTTATGTGACCGGCTGGGGCAATCACCGTATCCAGCGCTTTCCTGCTCTGGCCCAACCCGGAACATGAGTATCAAACGTACTCCCGTACAACGGGAATATGCCCGTCTTGCACCAGACTATGACAGGCGGTGGTCCACATACATCGAAGCTACGGTCCGTGAAACAGTAAATCGCTTGCATCTAAAACCGGACCAGCGATTGCTGGATGTCGGCTGTGGCACGGGCGCCCTGCTGGAAAGGATTGTCAGCGCCTTCCCGGAGATACATAGCACAGGCATAGACCCGTCGCCGGAAATGCTGAACGCCGCACGCAGGAAGTGTTTGCATGGTGTTGATTTCACGGAAGGATGGGCTGAATCGCTTCCCTTCCAGGATGACAGTTTCGATATTGTAGTTTCATGCAATGCATTTCATTACTGGAAACAACCGGCCAGGGCGCTGGATGAAATTATGCGTGTCCTGCGGCCAAAAGGAGTGCTTCTGATCACGGACTGGTGCGGTGATTACCTCACCTGCCGTATTTGCGATCTTTATTTACGTGTCTTCAATCACACCCATTTCAGAACATACAGTGCAAGGGAATGCGAAACGCTAATTGCAACGGCAGGGTTCCGTAATATCAGAGTCGAACGATACAAAATTAGCTGGTTGTGGGGCATGATGACTGCGACCGCAAAAGGTCATGTTTGCTGATAGAATCAGGAAGCCAGGCGCCTCAATTCTGCATCAGAACGACGCAGGTCCTGACTCAGATCGTGTCCTAAGGATAACAACAGGCGCATTCCCAAATTTGAATGCTTACGACACAGCCGTTTTAGCGCATCATGTTTGAGTACAACCAGTTCACAATCTTTAGTTGCCCGCGCATCCGCTGCACGCGGCCCCGGTTCCAGAAAGGCGATTTCACCCACAGTCATGCCGGGCCCAAACTTGGCCAGGCGCAATTTTCTCCGCTTGCTGTAAGGTAACAGAATTTCCACATCACCACGCAGGATGACAAAGAGTTCCTCCCCCTGATCACCGCTGCGGAAAAGGTAATCTCCTGCGCGCACCTCCATACTGTGAAAGAAAGGTTCCAGACAGGCGATTTCATCCTTCCTGAATCCTGCCAGAAGTTCGGAATCGGCCAGTTTGATCCGTGAAGAACCTGCTGTATCTTTCTGCCCAAGCGCTTCGAGCACATGGTCTTCGGCATATTCCAGTGCACTATCGGAATCTGTAAATGTACGCAAGTGGACATTGGCATGGTAGGGAACAATACGTTCATGTCGGTGTCCTTCCCGTTTGACCAGCCCCATACTCTTTGGAATATGCGCCAAAATCAGTTCCCCGCCACGCTCACGCATCATGCCGGACATGTGTTCAATCAAGCGAATAGCTGTCAAATCCACCTGACCCACCCGCCGCATATCGAGAATGATATATGTTGCCCGCTTTAAATCTTCAGACATCATCTCGAACAAATGGTCTGTTGTGCCAAAAAAGAGGGTGCCCTTGAGGTCATAGCCGACAATGGCGTCCGGTTTTTTCCCGAAAACATCACATACACACTTTGGTCTCCGCCGCAAGGATGTTCGATTATCCAGGCTCCATCTGCGATGTATGATGGCGGACTGCATCTGGGCGCGAATAAACTCGGCCGCCGTTAATGCAACGCCCAGACCCACGGCAACCATCAAATCATAGAACACCGTTACAGCAGTTACGGCCAAAGCAATGGCCCCATCCATACGGGCTTGTGGTGTTTTAATCCACAATGCGATATCTTTATCAAGCATACTGAATATCGCGACATGCAAAATAATGCCGGCAAAGACACTGATTGGCAGAATAGATGCAATCGGTCCCATAAATAATATCAGGAAAATAAAACTGATCCCCGTAACCAGGCTGGCCCAATAACGGCCACCACTTTCAATCGCCACCAGCGTCGCCCCTGTTGTGCCTGCTCCCGCCATACCTCCGGAAACCGAAGCCAGCAAATGACCCACGCCCTGACCCATCAGTTCCCGGCGGGCGCTATGGCGTGCGCCTGTAGACACATCGGCCACCACACTGGTCAACAGGGTGTCCAGTGAAGCCAGAA
This sequence comes from uncultured Zetaproteobacteria bacterium, assembly GCA_964548425.1. Taxonomy (GTDB): domain Bacteria; phylum Pseudomonadota; class Zetaproteobacteria; order Mariprofundales; family Mariprofundaceae; genus JAUZQZ01. Next base: position 2,781 of record CAZJRL010000146.1, read on the forward strand.
CCGCCAGCGCAAAAGCGGAACCCAGCATAACCAGCCAGGGCAGCTGATGCATAGCGGACAAATCAAGACCAAAATGGATGCCTGAAATATGTGGCAGATTCCCAACCACCCACCCTGCAGGTTCTGGCTTTGACTGCATGATAGAAAAAATATGAAATGCCAGCGTGCCGGAAATCAACCCTAATGCAGGACCGGGAATCCGTTTCATCCAGCGAGGTAGCCAAACCATCGCCGCCAGTGTAACACCTGCCGTGACAGCAGGTATCCAGGCGCCCTGCCGCATCGTCAGCGATACATCACCTCCCATTACGGCCTGACTCTGTGACAAAATCATTAAAATTGCGGAACCGGTCATAAATCCTGATACCACCGGATAGGGAATGAATTTAATCAAATGTCCCAACTTCATAAGGCCAATCAACAGTTGGATGGCCCCAGCCATGGTCACGGTCAGTAAGGTTGCCGTTACAAGCGCTTCACCTGAAAGTCCTATTGTATTGAAAACTGCAATACTTCCGGAAAGTAACACCAGCGTAGGTCCGGTAGGCGCACTCACCAACCCCTGTGTGCCGGAAAACAGGCCGGATGCTATGCACAAACATGCTGCCGCAATCAGGCCGGAAAGAGCCGCAGAGGCCGGGTCATGCGTATAAGGAGACCACAGGGTGATACCGAATGCCATGGCCTGCGGCAATACCAGAGCCGAAGCGGAAAGCCCGCCCCAGACATCTC
>CAZJRL010000147.1:0-3505 GCA_964548425.1 uncultured Zetaproteobacteria bacterium
CTACCACGTCGTCGAGCTTCACTTCCAGCGATTCGCCCGCCTCGGACTCAAAGAAACCCCATTTCACATCGTCCAGAATGCGCCAGTCCTGCGGGATAGCCACTACGGCATGATGTTCGCCAAAGGTATCCTTATACACAATGCGGCACAGGTCCCCGCGTGTTGCCGCGGCTTCAAACAGATCGAGCATCGAGCAAGGTATTCCCATGCGGCAATCATAATTGATACATGGTGTTCTGTCCCGTAAAAGAGCGCACCATCAGGGCGCACGGCAGCACATATCCCGGACTATTCATGAATAGTCCGGGATATGAATAGTCCAGGGTTAATATCGGGTGAACATGTTTTTCCTCTGCGTCCCTTGCGTCCTCTGCGGTGAAATGCTTTTGACTTTTTCTTTTATCGCTGCGCTGAATAGATACGTTTCAACGAAATTTATGTTTAGAGTGCACGCATGCGCCGCATTGATCTAATCGAACCCTTCCGTGTGATGCAACTGTTGGAACGCGCCAAAGAACTGGAGGCCGAAGGTCGCCGCATCATTCACATGGAGATCGGCGAGCCGGATTTCCCTACGCCGCCTCCGGTCATTGAAGCTGCGAGAAAGCGTCTTGATACGGGAGAGAATTTCTATACGCCTTCCACCGGCGCACCCGAACTGCAACAGGCGTTGAGCCACTGGTATGCAGAAGAATACGGTATTGAGATCGCGTCCGGGCGCATCCTGATTACACCCGGCACCTCCGGGGCATTTAATCTGATCTATGCCGTACTGCTGGAAGCCGGAGAATCGGTACTGCTGCCCGATCCCGGTTATCCATGTCAAAGAAACTTTATCCGGCTGGCAGGTGGTGAACCGGTTAACGTAGCGGTAGGTCCGGAAACGCGCTACCACCTCTCCGCCGAAGCTATCAAGCGAGAATGGAGGGAGGGGACACGCGCTGCCGTAGTCATCAATCCCGCAAATCCTACCGGTACCTTGATTGAAGAAACGGAGTTGGAGGCCATTGCTGATATCTGCCACAAAAAAAATGGCTATCTGATCAGTGATGAGATCTATCACGGCCTGACGTACGGCACAAAAGCCGCATGTGCCTTGCAATTCGATGACAGTGCCATTGTCGTTAACGGCTTTTCCAAACGCTGGGCCATGACCGGCTGGCGTGTTGGCTGGATCATCGTGCCTGAAAATTTGATCGATCCGGCGCGGCGGGTGATGCAGAACATCTTTATTGCCGCACCCACCCTGTCGCAGTTCGCCGCCATTGCCGCACTGGACGCACAGGATGAGGTTGAATCCATGCGCGGCGCCTACGATGAGCGCCGCCAATATCTGCTGGCTGAATTGCCGGGGCTTGGCTTTGGTATCGTGGTGGAACCACAGGGCGCATTTTATATCTATGCCAATGTGGAAAAACTGACGGATGATTCCCGCGTCTTCTGCCGGGATATGCTGGAGAAAGCAGGTGTGGCTATCACGCCGGGTGAGGATTTTGGTAGTTACCGAAGCAATGAACATGTGCGCTTTTCCTATGCCACCAGTCTGGAGAATCTGCGCGAAGGCGTGCAGCGCATCAGGACCTGCCTCAGCCAGTAATGGAATACATCATCCGGCAGATTATCCTGTACTCGTTGCCTGTGGTGATATCGCTGACGGTAACAGGATGGATTGAACGCCGGCTGACAAAATCAGAACCACCTGCCAATCCATTCCACGCCCTGAACACATATTCGGCGTGGGCACTGCCCCTGATTGCCATCGCCGTGCATCAGCCGGTCATCCTTGCTCTTGGTAAACCCGTGGACACAAATCTGAAAGCCGTAGCATCCCGGTTTTCCGCACACCTGTTACTGGCAGTGGTCGGTTTCGCACTCTATACATGGGCGCTGGCTCACCAGTCACCAACAGGGCTACCGCCGCTGCATCAATGGTGGGCCAAGGTGCTGATGTATTTCAATCTGTGCGTTGTCATGACTCATCTGTTGCCGCTGCCTGAATTATTGGTGGGAGAAATTGTACAGCGATATATCCGTCTACCTGCTATTCCGCATCTGACACTGATTGTGCTGCTTGTTTTGAGCGTGACGCCGATTCTGAACTGGCTTATCGGTCAGCCCCTGGTTTATCCGCTCTATGAGGAACTGGCGAAACAGGCATTCTTATTGTCCCGTTAGACATCATTATTCATAAATTGTGATTACGGTTACATATTTTATATCCCGTTCTCCTTATATTATGTACCAGCGAGTGACTGGAGGTGCGATGATGTTAAGTACAAGAATAGATGCATTCACACATGGCAGGTATGCGAAAAATACACCTGACAAGCTGACGTATCTGCTCATCATTTCAGGCGCTATATTGTTCCTGATGATTGTCATTATGGCCATTGCGTGAGGGCTTTACTGACATGAATATCTGTGACCCCTCAATGGACGATGTAGACATGATGGACAAATCTCCGGCAAAGATGTTGGGCCCCGCCGACAAGGATGCCGGTGCTTTTGAAAAAATATGCAAGGTTATTGATGAAAAACTACTGATGAATGTGCTGATCAGGAACTACCGTAAAGATGGTACGCCCTTCTGGAATGACCTGTATATCCGGGAGGCCGAGCATTTGCATCGGTAAAAGCGCCAATAAACTACAGGGGGGAGAAGCGCATTCCCATGTCTCTTTGCGGGTTAGCCCGCATGCTTTGCAGGCACAGTCATAACCCTGCCTGCCTGCGACGGGTGTTTCAGCAGGCAGGCGTGATATTTTTTACGCAATCATTATTCCGTACTGTCCGGAACAAGAAAAGTTGCTGTTTCCACAACACCTTTAACTGTTTTTCCAACAGCCTTCACCGTACCAACAACCGTACCCTTGGTGACGCCGACCGCCAGATTGGTGCGATTGGATTCTGCAACCATTTCCCTGGGGACTTCTATCCAGCCTGTAGCCGTATCGCCAATACCGCGGGCCAGCTTTTCACCCGGATTGTAATTGTCTGCAATGGCCATTCCCGGTGCTGTCAATGCGAGAACAGCGGCAGTTAATAGTATACGTTTTAACATAGCGCACCTCCTTGCCTGTGGGTACCTTATTCTATAGCAGATTGGAACCCGTATAGCAATGATAACGGAGTCGAACAGTGGTGCACTTGGAACTTGAATTCACCGACGTGAGAATAAAAAAAGGTGCCAGGAACCTTATTGGGATAGAAAGGCGGGTTTACGTCCTGGATGCCTGCCGAATGCCGTATGAAGAAAAGGGCATAGCCCCTGTATTTATGATTTACAAATAGTCGTCTATATGTAAAATACGTCTATGATCAAGCGTCCCATCTGGCTGAATCGTATTGAACAGGCGTGGGCCCGCCGCTCCATCGTCTGGCTCTCCGGCGTGCGCAGGGTGGGCAAAACCACGCTGAGTCGCATGCTGCCCGATGCGCTGTACATGAACTGTGATCTGCCCTCCACGCTGCGGGCGCTGGAGGATCCGGAGCTGTTTCTTGGCGG
>CAZJRL010000148.1:0-3424 GCA_964548425.1 uncultured Zetaproteobacteria bacterium
ATAAATTGTTTGCGGGTATTATCGAAATCGATAATCAGGGTGTGCAAGGGTGCCAGTTCCACCGTTTTCTCACCAACATACCCAAATCCTTTTTGTTGAGCATCATCGCCCATACGTACGAGAAAATGGTGTTTCCCGGCAGGAACGGTAAAGCGTTGATAGACGGGTGAAGGAAGATCATGGGATAAACCACGCGACGGGATTTCCGCCTGATAGACGACCTTCCCATCCATCTCGAATTGTATTCTCAACGGGAAACGTTTCCGGGAGTGTTTCTTAAAGCGTAATTGTGGTGATAATTTAGCCATATCCTGTTTGCTGCGCGTGTCCTTGAATGGATGTACGCGCTTTCCAGGATGGGTGAAGGTAAGCTTGATCAATGCCTGATCCGCCGGCATGTTTGTATAGCTTGGCATGGAGGAAAAATATCCGATAAATGCGATGAACAGGAGATAGACGGTAGCCTGACCGAGGTAGCGCCATATTTGTTTCATCATTTCTGATCTCCGACAGCATCCGCCTGCAAGTCACGGTCAAAAGCTTCAAGCTCCCGGATCAGTGTTGACTGATCTGCTTCCGCGGCCATAAGGAATCGAACCCGTTCACGGTCCACCTTGCGGTGCAATTCCGGTTTGCGCTCATCATTCAGTCGTTGCTGCATCCATTGATTGCCCAGGCGATGAAAACAGTCACCCATACGGCAGCCTGTAACAAAGACGCCATCAGCACCCTGACGCAGCGCATAATCAATGAGGGAAGGTGGTAGCATACCAATACATTCCAGGCTGATTCCTGCCATATCCGCCTGCTCCAGGTCTGTAATATCCATACCATGGTCACATCCAAAAACAATGATCCGCCGTTTGCCTGAAAGCCCCTGCAATGCTTCAGCCGTGGCATTACGTAAATGCTGCATGCCGGACTGTGGCATTTCAATCGCTGATTTCAGCTCCTTTGTATGGCGAAAGGGTGAAGAAAACGGGCAGGAACCGGTACAAATGCCGCAACTGACACATTTACTTTCAATGACCTGCGCTTCGTAGTTAAAGCGTGGATGGCCATCCGTACGGGGTTCCAGACGAATTGCTTCATAGGGACAATCTTCCACGCATAGATTACAACCGCTACAGGATGAAAGTTCCACCTGGGCAACCGGGTCACGCCGTTTGGGAGGAAGCCACGGCAACAGCATGACGAAGATGGTGCCGCCGCCGATCAGCGCCCATGCCGCACTCTTGGGCCAGGTGGTCATCAGGGGATAGGGCATCATGTAGAACCAGTCAAAATTCAGTTTACCCGGGGCAATGCCAAGATCGGCCGGTGCATGGCTCAGCGCCGGGTGGACGAGGGAAAGAACCAGAAGGGCGGCAAATGTTCCTATGGCCAGTTTCTTTGGAGGATTGACCCTGGGTTGGTGCAAGCGGTTGGTATGAAGCAGCATGGCAGCCAGAAGAAACAGAGGCAGGCCCAGATGGGTGACCACCAGCAGCCGGAAGAGAGTATCCGTCATATTCGCATTGGTCAGGAAATTACGTGCCGTGGGCTCGGCGATAATTGGCAGCCAGTCAACCCATTCAAAGGTCCGTACAGCAATAAATTGTGCCAGTTGATCCCAGACCAGCCAGTAACCCAGCAATCCGGTAATAAATACCAGCCAGAGCATGGGGGTGCCGGTAATCCAGGAGAATGATCTGCCGCCATTATAACGGTCATTAAAGAAACGGCGCAGCATGTGCAGGATCATGGTGACCACCATGGCATCCGAGGCGTAACGATGCAGGCTGCGCATGATCCCGCCCAGATACCATTGCTCATGCGTCAAGTGTTCGACGGAAGCATAGGCGCCACTAACTTCCGTATCGTAAAAAATATAGATATAGATGCCAGTGATGAGAAGAATATAAACGAAAAAGAAGGTGAGTCCGCCCAGATAATACATCGGGTTATTCTCTGGGCCGAACACAGTATTTGCCGCACCCTCCGCAAGCTGGAACAGACGCCTTCCACCATGCTGGATGGCTTTCAGAAAACGATAGATAAAATTGCCCTGATACGCCTTATTCAAGCAACACCTCCCTGGCAGGTATTTGGGGTCAGGTCTTGAATTGTGCACGGACCAGAAAGTGCATCAATCGGCGCACAATTCAAGACCTGACCCCGGATGCCTCGCAGGCTAAATGTAAATGTGCCGCAATAAACATGATATTCATCAAGAAAGCTCTGTAGATTGCCGTAAGGTGTCAATGGCATGTTGTAACTTCTTCCGATCGGAAGGCGCCGCATGGCACAGGCCAATTCTTGAACGATCCACCGAATGCCGCAGGAAGGGTCTGCGTTTGCTGCTCAGGCGATCTCTGAGCCAGTTTCCCCCCAAGCGGTAATAACAGTCCCCCTCGCGGCAACTATTCAGCAGGATGCCTGCCGCTCCCTTGCGCAGGGCATGCTCGATAAATGCGGGCGGCAGCATGCCGATACAGGGTACGCTTACCGGGACCACGTCATTTACGGCATACGCACGGGCATCCATGCCATGTTCACAGCCTACAAGAAGAATTTTGGGTACTCCTCCGGAATCCGACAGGGCGTGATCAATCTGGTGACGAAGAAGATCCACATTCCACTGTGGCATTTCAATGCCGCTTTTCAGAGCTTCGGAACGACCGAAGGGGAGGGCCGTTGCATGGCGAAACGGGTTGGATGACGGGCAGGAACCGGTACAGATACCGCAGTGAACACAGTTACCGGGGATCACGCATGCTTCCCGCAGGAAATAGGGGTGAGCGTCACTGCGATCACGTATGGTGATGGCTTCGTAGGGGCAGTCATCGGCGCAGAGGCCACAGCCGCTGCAATAATCCAGATTCACTGCCGCTACCGGTTCAGGTTTTGGGCGTGGCGGCAGCCATGGCAGAAACAGCATCAATATGAGAGTGGCTGTAAATATGCCCCAGAGTATGCCCATCTGGCCGGATTTCATCAGTGGATAGGGGAACAGATAAAACCAGTCCAGATTCAAGGCTCCCACCGCAGTACCCAGGTTGGCACGATGATGACTGACTACGGGTTGGAGGAAGGACAACAGTATCAATGCCGCCAGGGTCCCCAGCGCCAACATGTGAGGCGGAAGAATTCGCGCCCGACTGACCTTCTTCACATGCACCAGCATAGCAGCCAGAAGGAACAGGGGAATGCTGATATGCATGACGATGAGCAGGCGAAAAAGCAGATCGGTGACATCGGCATTTTGCAGGAAATTGCGCGCCATGGGTGAAGCGAAGACGGGCAGCCAGTCCAGCCATTCGGATGTGCGTACGGCGATGAACTGTCCCAGTTGGTCCCAGACCAGCCAGAAACCGATAATACCACTCAAATAGACCATGACCACCAGTGGAACCCCGGTAATCCAGGAAAAACACCGAGCTTC
>CAZJRL010000149.1:0-3394 GCA_964548425.1 uncultured Zetaproteobacteria bacterium
GCAGCCAATTGCCGCAATACATATTGCAGGATACCTCCGTGGCGGTAGTAATCCCATTCCTTGGGCGTATCAATACGTATCAGCGCCTTGAAGCACTTATCATCGGCTGTGACGGCAACTTCACATGCACCATTAGCAACACCGCTGATGTTAAATATTTCATAGCCGGAGAGGCCCAGTGATTCGGCGGATTCTCCGTCCATGAATTGCAGGGGAAGCATTCCCATGCCGACCAGATTGGAACGGTGAATACGTTCGTAGGACTCGGCAATAACAGCGCGGATTCCGAGCAGTGCCGGACCCTTGGCCGCCCAGTCGCGTGAGGAACCGGAACCATATTCCTTACCGGCGATAACGATAGCCGGAATGCCTTCAGCCTGATACTTCATTGCTGCGTCAAAGATGCTCATCTGCTCACCATCCGGCAGGTGTACGCTGATACCACCTTCAGTTCCCGGCGCCAGGCGATTGCGTAAACGGATATTAGCGAACGTGCCGCGCATCATGACCTCATGGTTGCCGCGGCGGGAACCATAGGAATTGAAGTTCTTTTGCTCCACGCCATGTTTACGCAGGTAGATGCCGGCAGGAGAATCAGCCTGAATAGCGCCGGCTGGCGAGATATGGTCAGTGGTCACTGAATCACCCAGAAGCGCCAGCGCACGCGCATCCTTGAGGTCACCGATTTCACCTGCCTCCTTACCCATGCCAATGAAATACGGCGGGTTCTGAATATAGGTGGAATCATCTTCCCATGCAAAACGCTCGCCTTTGGGAGCGGCCAGATTGCGCCAGTTGGCATCTCCGGTAAATACACCGGCATAGGATTTGGTGAATTGTGTACGTGAAACGCCGGAAACAGCGGCGACAACTTCCGCCTGTGCCGGCCAAATGTCTTTCAGGTACACATCCTTGCCATCCATACCTGTGCCCAGCGGCTCGTTGTACAGATCGATATTCATTGTTCCGGCAATTGCATAGGCGACGACCAGTGGCGGCGATGCAAGATAATTCATACGCACCTCGGCATGCACGCGGCCTTCGAAATTGCGGTTGCCGGATAGCACGGAACAGACTGACAAATGACCTTCCGCAATCGCCGCGGACACTTCCACAGGTAGTGGTCCGGAATTGCCGATACAGGTTGTGCACCCGTATCCAACGACATGAAAACCAAGTTTTTTCAGTGGTTCGATCAGGCCGGCAGCTTGCAGATATTCGGTAACCACCAGCGAGCCGGGGCCGAGCGACGTTTTCACCCACGGTGCGGCGGAGAGACCAAGCGCAGCTGCTTTTTTGGCGACCAGACCCGCCCCGAGCATCACCGACGGGTTGGAGGTGTTGGTGCAGGAGGTGATGGCGGCAATGACGACAGCGCCGTCGTCTATCGTTACATCCCGATTGTGAATGCGGGTGTTTACGGCTTTGGACGACAGATTTGCTTCCGTCTTAACCGTGTTGAGAGCGGTGTTGAAATCCGTTTTTGAGTCACGCAGGGCAATGCGGTCCTGTGGCCGTTTCGGGCCGGAAATGGACGGCACGACCGTACTCAAATCCAGGCTCAGTGATTCGCTGTATTCGGTAGTCACCGATCCGTCACGAAATAAGCCCTGCGCCTTCGCATAGGCCTCGACCAGGGCGATATTTTCTTCGGAACGGCCGGACAGGTGCAGATAGTTTAGTGTTTCATCATCAATCGGGAAAATGCCGCAGGTTGCGCCGTATTCCGGGGCCATGTTGGCGATGGTGGCACGATCCGCCAGCGGCAGATGATCCAAACCCGCGCCATGGAATTCGACAAATTTTCCGACCACGCCGTGCGCTCTTAGCTGTTCGACGATGGTCAGCACCAGATCGGTGGCCGTAGCGCCCTCCGGCAGTGATTCTGTTAATTCAAAACCTACAACCTTCGGAATCAGCATGGAAATCGGCTGGCCAAGCATCGCCGCCTCCGCTTCGATACCGCCCACACCCCACCCCAGCACGCCGAGGCCATTGATCATCGTCGTGTGCGAATCGGTGCCGACCAGCGTATCAGGGTAAGCCACGCCTTTATCATCGACAAACACGGTGCGCGCCAGATGCTCCAGATTCACCTGGTGTACAATACCGGTATCCGGCGGAACAACCTTGAAATTATTGAAGGTTTCCTGGCCCCATTTGAGGAAGTTGTAACGTTCAATGTTGCGCAAAAACTCAATTTCAGCATTTTTAGCCAGCGCTTCATCCGAGCCGAAGGTGTCCACCTGCACGGAGTGATCAATGACCAGTTCTGCAGGCACAAGCGGGTTAATTTGATCCGCCTTGCCACCCAGTTGCACGACGGCATCGCGCATGGCCGCAAGATCAACGACGGCAGGAACGCCCGTGAAATCCTGCATCAGCACGCGTGCCGGCATATAGGCGATCTCTTTTGACGGTTCCGCTTTGGCATCCCAGTTGATGACAGCTTCCACATCACTCCGGGTGACGACCTTGCCATCCTCACGGCGCAGAAGGTTTTCCAGTAGAATCTTTATCGAATAGGGAAGGTTGCCAATATCTCCTGCCGCTTTCAGTTTGTAATAAGTGTATGTTTGATCACCGACTTTTAATGAAGAACGCGTATTGAAGCTATTTTCCACCGGAATCTCCTGGGATAGGCGCCTTTCCGGACGCCAGATTAAGGTTGAACGCTAACGCTAAAGGCAATCAGGTTCGAGAATAAATCAACAGAGATGGAAAGATGACAGCGGGCTGTGTCGGCCCGCCGCCATGATTTAGCCCGGACTATTCATGAATCGCCCGGGTTAGTTATTACTGACATTCAGCCCGGTACAGGCAGGGCTGGACTGAACAATTTGGAATCTGCAGGAAGCAGGGGGAATTGCCTTCGCTTATCTGGATGGTATGAACAAGGTCGGTTTTTTTAAGTTTCTTTGTACCTTTCATGCCAAGCTCATCGGCCATTTCAAGCAGGATTTTTTTCGTTATTTTCTTTTGCGTAGTCACTTCAAATACTCCTCATTTCAAGAATGGCGCGAACCATAACGCCGCCATTCCGTCTGACAAGGAATGATTTTTATGTTATTCCTTCTTGCCCAGCAATGGTTCGATCAGGTCCATCGGCAACGGAAAGACAATGGTGGAGGACTTGTCACCGGCAATTTCCGTCAATGTTTGCAAATATCTGAGCTGAATCGCCTGCGGTTGCTTGGCCAGCATTCCGGCGGCTTCGACCAGTTTGCTTGCCGCCTGCATTTCTCCCTCGGCATGAATGATCTTGGCGCGGCGCTCGCGTTCGGCTTCGGCCTGTTTGGCAATGGCGCGGATCATACTTTCGTCCAGATCAATATGCTTGATTTCCACATTGGCTACCTTGATGCCCCATGCATCGGTCTGGGTATCAAGGATA
>CAZJRL010000150.1:0-3362 GCA_964548425.1 uncultured Zetaproteobacteria bacterium
ACGATTATCCGCTTAATGATGAAGATCGCGCTCAGGCGCTGAACAGTATTTATGACTATGCACCCGTATTGGTGACGGTGCTGGAATCCGTGCGTAACTACATTGCAGACAAGAAACTTCTGTGAACTATATCGTCAGTCTTTGCGGCACCAGTTGCATCACCAATAGAGCCGATCAAGCGATGCGCAGGCTTTGCAATCAATACAGTAATGCTGTCAGTCTTGAATCGATTCCTGGCGACGCCAGCAAGCAGATATTACGGGAAGCACGTTCACTATGAATTTAAGGAGAATTGAAATGCAGGCGGTAAAATTAAAAGTCAATATCACGTCGGATCATCGGGTGAACGGCATTGTGCCTGATGATGTGCCACCGGGAGAAGCAGAAGCAGTGGTTCTGTATAGCATTCATTCTTCTGGAGAAGAATCAGGAGTCGCGCAGTTATTAAGCTTTTTTGAAAATGTGCAAAAGACAAATTATCCTCGACGCAGCATGGATGATATTTTGGCGTATATTAATACTGAGAGGGATAGCTGGGAGGATTAACCATGATCTACCTTGTTTGGAACAGAGCCATTGCTTTTCGCAGTCAGCATAACGGATTACGAATTCCCGATGCCTTGCATTTAGCCATAGCCATTGAACATCAATGCCAGTCTTTCTGGAGCTTTGATCAGCGTTTATTAGCAGTAGCGGAAAAATATATCTCCGTATTGCAGAAAGACTGAAAAAAGAACACAAGATGGAACAAACTGCAATTCTTATTTGCACCGTCGGCGGGTCGCACCAGCCGATTGTGAAGGCGATCCGGGAACTGAACCCCGGCTCTATTGTGTTTGTCTGCTCGGAAGATAACCCGGCCACGCACGCCAAAGGCTCTTACATTCAGATCGAAGGCAAGGGAAACTGCATCAAGGCCAATCGGGATGATGCTGCGCCCGGCCTGCCCAATATTCCGGCTCAGGCGGATTTTTCCGGCCAATATGAAATTCTTCACGTGCCTGCCGATGAACTCAATATCTGTTTTGAACGGATCAACCACAAGACTGAAACCTTGCTAAAGGATTCACCCTCCGCATCCCTGATTGCCGATTATACAGGTGGCACGAAAACCATGACGGCTGCACTGGCCATGGCTGCGATTGAACATGAAGGCATCCAACTGCATCTGGTCACGGGCCGGAGATCTGATCTGGTTCGGGTTCGTGATGGCTCCGAATCGGGTCTGTGGGCATCGGTGGAGGGCATTCGACTCAAAAAACGGATCAGTGAGTGCCTTCATTTCTGGCAACACTATGCCTATGCACAGGCAAGTGTTGGGTTGAATCATATTCCACTGCCTGAGCAGGCGGCATTGCGCGGCGTGCTGCTGCAAGCCCGCGACCTGAGCAGTGCATTTGCCGCCTGGCACCGGTTTGACCACAGCCATGCACATGAGCTTCTGCACGAATATCAGGCGGCTCTGGGCAAACATGGAGCATATATTAGTATTGTAAGCAGGCTGGCGAATCCGCAGGCGTCTAACCATGAGCCGGCGATGATCTATGATCTCTGGCTTAATGCAGAGCGGCGAGGCAAACAGGGAAATCATGATGAAGCTGTGGCCATTTGCTATCGCATGTGGGAGTGGACCGCGCAGTGGTTGTTGCGTAGCTGTTGCGATATCGACACTTCCAATATCCGTCCTGATCAGCTACCGGATTCCATAAAATTGACATGTAATGCCGATGGGAAACAGCAGCTTGGATTGTTTGCTGCATGGGAGTTGCTTCAAACCTTACGCCCGGATTCGCCCGCAGGGATATTTTTTTCCAAGCAGAAAAAACAATTTCTGGATATTGTAAAGGTACGCAACTATTCGATTCTTGCACACGGCTTCGATCCTGTTTCCATGCATAACTGGGGAAAAATACACGGCTGGATTGAACGGTCGTTTCTACCTATGCTAACACAGGAACTCTCCCGATCAGGATTCAAGTACCTGCCTGCACAACTTCCAGAGCAATTCCCCCTAATATAGCAACATGCATATTTGCATTTCAGATGCAAATATGCATAGAGTCTGGGTATGAAAGGATATATTCCCCGCAATATTGAATCTGTTGTCCGCCGGGCTGTAGCGGAGTTCCCTGTCCTGGTGCTGACCGGGCCGCGCCAGTCAGGAAAAACGACGCTGCTTAAACGGATGTTCGGGCATGACTACGCCTACGTTTCGCTGGAGCCGCCCGATGTGCGCCAGGCCGCAGCGGCGGATCCTAGAGGCTTTTTGGCCATGTGTCCGGCACCGGTTATTTTCGATGAGGTGCAATACGCGCCGGAACTGTTTTCTTATATCAAGGAACAGGTGGATGCTGACAGGGATCATGCGGGGCGTTATCTGCTGACCGGTTCACAAAATCTTCTTCTAACACAGCAAATTTCTGAATCACTGGCGGGTCGCGCCGCCATGCTGACGCTATTGCCCCTTTCCCTCAGCGAGTTGAAACAAACCGGCCATGTCCGGTTCCCGTGGGAAGGCGCATCGGCCGGTCATGCATCTGAATCCTTTATGGGCAATGAACTCTGGCGCAACGTGCTGCGTGGCGGCTACCCTGAACTGGCAGCATCACCTGAAAGAGATGTTTCCCTGTGGTTTTCCGCTTATGTGCAGACCTATCTGGAGCGTGACGTACGCAATCTGCGTCAGATTGGCGATTTAACACAGTTTCAAACTTTTCTTCGCGCACTGGCTGCGCGCAATGCCCAATTGCTCAATCTTTCCGATCTTGCGCGTGATCTTGGCATTGCGGTCAATACGATCAAGGCATGGATATCTGTGCTTGAGGCGACCTACCAGATTTTCATATTGCACCCCTATCATGCCAATGTGGGTAAACGCCTGGTCAAACGACCGAAGATCTATTTCATGGATACGGGCATCCTCTGTTACCTGGTTGGGTTGCGTGATCCCCTCCACGCCGCAGCCGGGCCTATGGGCGGAGCGCTTATGGAAAATGTCGTTCTGGCCGAAATCGTCAAGCATTATATGCACCGGGGCGAACGACCGCCTGTCTGGTTCTGGCGTACGGCGGCAGGGTGTGAGGTGGATATCATCATTGAATCAGACGGCAGACTGCATCCTGTTGAGATTAAACTGTCCAGTACGCCCAAACCGGCTTATGCCAGAGGTATCCATGAATTTTCAGAGCTCTTTGGAGCACTGGTAGCACCCGGCTATGTGATTCATCCCGGTGATGTGCGCCTGCCTCTGGGCGGTGGCGTGACAGCGCTGCCATTGGCTGATCTGGTGAGATGAAATCCAACTGTCACCTCTGCCTGATTTCCGATCAGCCGACACCGAATATTACGCCGGTGCTGGATGC
>CAZJRL010000151.1:0-3341 GCA_964548425.1 uncultured Zetaproteobacteria bacterium
GCGGCTACCATAAGCGCTCCGTTAAGGCGTTGATAATAATGCGGGCCGCTACTTTACGGTTATCGACCTCATATTGGCCCTGCTCAAGCGCACCACGAATTTCTTCAATACGCTCCAGACGCACATCAGGCATATCCGCTATCATGACTTTTGCTTTTTCCCGCAAGGCAGTGGCATCCGCAACTTGTACCCGATCGGAAGCCCCGGCAGACGCCGGCGGTGATGCCGTTCGTTTCTTTCCCCCCGTTTTCGCGGACGAAACGCCGGATGGCCGATTTGGACCGCTGATGCGCACCATGTTATCTCCCTGCGTGAGTACGAGCTTTTTCAAGCTGCTGTATTTGTATATCGGAAGAATTCACATCTGCTTGAATATTGCGTGTCCGGGATTCACTGTTTTGTGCCGAGGCAGGGTGGCTCAACTGTTGATAGATACTGTTAGCAATACCAAGACTTCCCTGTTGGGATGCCGATTTGGCCACAGCCTGATCGAACATAGCGCCCTGCACATTCTCCGCAAATCCTGTTTGGATGATCCCGGAAGACGGAATGGTTTTACGCATGGCGGACAACATTTGCTGGAACATCATCGCTTCAAATTGGCGGCTGGCCTGCCACAGGCGTTCATCCCGGTGTATCTGTACAGGTTTTTCATTTGATGCAGGGCTATCCATCGTTAGTGTGAATTTATGAATACCCGTGATGCGCGCTGACGCCTGACGTCTTGCTGATGTTGGTCGCGGGTCTTGTTTCATGACCTTTGCAATAACGGTCTCAACCAAGTCTCTCATAACACTCTCAGTTCCGCATGTAATGCGCCCGCGGCTTTGATCGCTTGCAAAACAGCAATCAGGTCGCTGGGTGTTGCACCAACTGAATTCAAAGCTGACACGAGATCGCTTAAGGATACTTTCTTCGGCAGCACGACCAGTTTTGCCTTTTCCTCATCTACTTGCACATCCGTGCGGTCCACCGTGGTTGTGGTTCCGCCGGCAAAGGCATTGGGTTGTGATACCTGTGGGGTTTCTGTGACGGAGACACTGATATTTCCATGGGCGACAGCCACGGTATCAATGCGCACCTCGCTGCCCATGACGATGGTGCCCGTGCGCTCATCCATAACTACCACGGCAGGATGATCGGTGGTGAGTGTAATGCCTTCAAGTTCGGCGATGAGGGACACTGCATCCGATGCGGGATTTTCAACCGTTACCGAACCGGCATTTAAGGCGTGCGCCATACCATCGCCAAAATGAGCGTTGATGGCACTAACCATGCGCTTGGCAGTAGTGAAATCGGCCTGACGGAGATTCAGAATGATTTTATCCTGGTCATTATGCAGGGCATCCGGCGCAGATTTTTCGATGTTGGCGCCGTTGGGGATGCGGCCTGCCGTCGGATGATTCTTGACCAGACTGGCACCTTTGCCGTCGGCGGTGAACCCGCCAATCGATATGGAACCCTGTGCCATGGCATAAATCTGGCTATCACCGCCCAGCAGCGGCGTGACCAGTAACGTGCCTCCCCGAAGGCTTTTGGCATCACCGAGGCTTGAAACATTAATATCCAGTTTCTGGCCCGGTCTGGCGAACGGAGGGAGTGTAGCCGTCACCATAACAGCAGCGATATTCTTCGGTTTGGTGCTGGAAAGGCTAAGATCCTTATTGCCGCGCAAACTTACGCCCAACCGCTCCAGCATGGATAAAATACTGAAGACCGAGAAACGCGCATTGGTAGAGTTATCGCCCGTGCCGTTTAAGCCCACAACCAGCCCATAACCAATCAGGGCGTTGTCACGCACACCTTCGACATCGGCGATATCCTTGATGCGCTCAGCTGTTCCTGCTGCGGGCAGCATGAATAGCACGAGAAAGAGCGCCGGGACGATTTTTTTCAGATTTGTTTTTAAAATGGCCATACTTGATCCAATGTTCGGGAGAACCATCCCTCATGCGCTACAGTAGCCAATTCGCCGCCACCGCCATAACTGATAACGGCCTGCGCCACCTTGGAGGAGGGAATGGTGTTATCCGGTGAAATATCTACGGGCCGGACAATACCCGTAAAGGTTAGTGCCTGCGGTTGATGATTGATGGTCACCTGTCTGCGGCCTACCACCTTCATATTACCGTTGGGATAAAGATGCGTGATGACGGCAGTGACGCTGGCGGTCAGCAGGTCTGAATTGTTGGTGCTGCCCGAGCCATCAAAGTTTTTCTCATCGCTGATGTCGAGCGCCGTTGTTGGTTTGAAGTTGGGATTCTTTTGTGAAAGTGATGTTTCATAACCGAATACGGCGGCCAGACTGGTCTTGTGATCGGATTTCTTGCTCTTTTTGGTTCCAAGGGAGCGCGTCGCATTGGTGTTTTCGGATACCAGTACGGTTAGTAAATCACCGACCTGGCGTGCCTTGGTATCGGAAAACAGGGAAGAATTCGCTGCCCATAACGAGCCTGTTTTCTTTACGTCCGGAATCGGTTGATTCAGCGCCTCATGGATTTCCTCCGCATGTTTATCTGTGGTGATGGAATGGACGCTTGGCATGCAGGCGGAAAGCAGCAGTAATGATACGGTACTGACCAGGGTATATGATTTCATCATGTACCCCTCGAAATAACTTGGACGGTATGCGCGCCAACAACGGTTGCCTGCCTGATTTGTCTGCTACGCATGTTTTGCACGCGCAACGTATCTCCCAATCCTGCGGGTTTTAGTGCTTTACCCATGGCAGAGACCCGAACACCGCCCAATCGTGCGATAATAGCTACTTCATCCCCCCGTTTAATCAGTGGCGGACGCTTAACATAGGAGCTGAATACAACTTGTCCCTTGCGTAAGGGGCGGGTTGTCCGGGTTCCAGCGAGCTGCTGGGTGTTATTCCACCAGCGCCCCGCATGTCCCGCAATATCAGCGCGTATTTTTTCCAGCATGGAAGCAGTGAGTATGGCACGGGTTTGGGTATCATTTTTTACAACCACTGCGTCAGTCCACCAGTGGACGCGAACCGGCACGTACCATCGGCGCGCATGTGATCCTGTACCCTGTGTGGCAATTAGAGAAATTTGTCTGGGGTGCTTCCGCAGGTTAGGCAGGTGCCAGTTTAAACGTCCCTTTGCATCCGGCCACCGCTGTACGCCGATCAATTCAGCGGTAGCGCCACTCACATGCACGCCCTGTGCAAAGAATGCATCGAGTGATGCTTTCATAGGTTCATCTTCAGCCAATGCGGATGTTGATGTTCCGATCAACAGGGCGAGGAGTAGTGATCCGGAACTTCTTGCAAAGCGCATCACTATCTCCTGATATTATTGGCGGCTTGCAGCATTTCGTCGGCTGCCTGA
>CAZJRL010000152.1:0-3313 GCA_964548425.1 uncultured Zetaproteobacteria bacterium
AAGAGTTAAGGGTCAGGTCTAGGATTGATGGATATGGCTTGATGTGACAGAGTATCCCCATGGCCAGGCCATTACGCATTGAATTTGCAGGGGCTGTGTATCACGTCACCAGCCGTGGGGATCGCCGTGAAGCGATTGTGGAGGATGATGAGGATCGCCGCAAATTCGTGAAATTACTGGGTGACGTCACAGAACAAATGGGGTGGCATTGCTACGTATGGTGTCTGATGGACAATCATTATCATTTTGTGCTGGAGACTCCCGAAGCCAATCTCTCCCAAGGCATGCGGCAATTAAACGGCGTGTTTACACAAATGAGTAACCGCAAACACGGGCGATCCGGTCATCTGTTCCAGGGGCGTTACAAGGCCATTCTTGTGGATCGGGAATCATACCTTCTGGAACTTTGCCGCTATGTGGTGCTGAATCCCGTGCGTGCCGGGATGGTGGATGATCCCGCATTGTGGGCATGGAGTAGTTACCGTGCGGCGGCTGGCATGGAGAAAGCTCCGGCCTGGTTGGCGTATCGGGCAACGCTGTCTCATTTTGGGGATAACCTTTCAACAGCACAAAAGCAATATGCACAATTTGTTAGGGAAGGCATGAACAGTCAGTCAATCTGGCGACATCTGAATCGCCAGATTTATCTGGGGGATGACGTGTTTGTGCAGCGTGCACAGGCACACTTGGGTAAGGCAGGACAGGATCAAAACGTGCCAGGCATTCAAGCCAGGCCTCCTGCGCCATCACTGTCAACAATTGAACGGGCTTATTCAAACCGCAATGACGCCATTGCATCAGCCTATGCAACAGGTGAATACAGCTATGCGGACATTGCAAAACATTTTCACCTCCATTTTACCACTGTAGGTGAAATTGTGCGAAAGCAGCAAAAGAAGATGCTTTAATCCTAGACCTGACCCCACTCACCTCCTCAGCTACTGGTGCACTTGCGACTTGAATTCACCGGAACAACAGAAAATCTGTCAATCCTAGACATACCTCCTTGAGCACTCACCTCTTTGAGTAAGGCAGACATCTTCAAATCTGACCTATACTTGTTAATGAGGTCATTTATATGTCCGGTTTATCCACTCACGCTGCACATCGCGTTCCCTCCCGCCGGGAATATCAGGGAACTGCCATGTCTGCACGGATTAGCCTGATTGGCGCAGCCTGCGGGCGTGGCGCAAAAGATGCACGTTGCGCGGACGGTCCCGGCTTCCTGCAACACAGCCGCCTCATGATGTCATTACGCTCGCAGGGTATTCAGGCTAACTGGCAAGCCATGCTGTCTGCCGACAACAACAGTCTGTCCAGCCTGCCAGCTATCGCCGGCATGGTCTCCCGACTGGCTGGCATCGTTGAACAGGAAATCGCCCACCAGCATTTCTTTACTGTCATTGGCGGAGACCATAGCTGTGCTATTGGCACCTGGAGCGGCGCCGCAAAAGCTTTACATGGAACCGGACCCCTCGGCCTCATCTGGCTGGATGCGCACATGGACAGTCACACCCCTGAGACCAGCCCCAGTGGCGCGCTGCACGGTATGCCGCTGGCTTGCCTGCTGGGACATGGTGCAAAGGAGCTAACGAATCCGGGCCGGGATCATCCGTTCCTTTCTCCCGCACACGTCTGTCTGATCGGTGTGCGCAGCTTCGAACCTGAGGAGAAATCACTGTTGGAGCGCCTTAATGTCAGGGTGTATACCATGGCGGATGTAAAAAAGGATGGCCCGGGCGCCGTCATGCGCAAAGCATTTCGGCGAGTGGTAAAGGGAGCAGCGGGCGTCGGTATTTCCATTGATCTTGACGGCATTGATCCGCGGGATGCGCCTGCCGTGGGCTCACCTGTTCCCGGAGGCATACGGCGGCATGAATTGTTGTCTGCCCTGCACTGGCTGTCACATCAACCCGGCATGGTGGGCGCCGAAATCGCCGAGTTCAATCCCGCTCTCGATCGCCAGGGGAAAACCGCATGCCTGATCCACGATATCCTCACCGCCATCACCCCGGCAACGGAACACTCGTGAACCACACCACTGAACTTGAGAAACGTTACTGCGCGCAAAATTACGCACCACTGCCCGTAGTGCTTGTGCGTGGTAAGGGCGTATATGTCTGGGATAAAGAGGGCAGGCGTTATCTGGATATGATGAGCGCCTATTCCGCCATCAGCCTGGGGCACTGCCATCCACGTATTGTACACGTACTGGAAAAACAGGCAGGGCGACTCGGTGTAGTTTCCCGTGCCTTTTATACGGATAATCTTGGCCCGTTTCTTGAAAGAACCTGCGAACTCACCGGCATGGATATGGCACTGCCGATGAATTCCGGCACGGAAGCGGTGGAAACGGCAATCAAGGCAGCGCGTAAATGGGCCTATGCCGTGAAAGGCGTGACGCCGGAACAGGCTGAAATCATTGCCTGTGACGGCAACTTCCACGGACGCAGCATCAGCATCGTAGCGATGTCTTCGGAGGCACAATACCGGCAGGGATTCGGCCCCTTTCCGCCCGGATTCGTGCGCGTACCTTATGGTGATGCGGCGGCGCTGGAAGCGGCTATTACACCCGGCACAGCCGCCTTCCTGGTCGAGCCGATTCAGGGCGAGGGTGGCATCCGCGTACCACCGGATGGCTACCTGGCCGAATGCGCCCGTATCTGCAAGTCACATAACGTGCTACTTCTGGTTGATGAAATCCAGACAGGTCTGGGACGTACCGGAAAACTGCTTGCCAGCTGGCATGAAGGTGTTCAACCGGACGGACTCATGCTCGGCAAGGCGCTGGGTGGCGGTATGCTGCCCGTTTCCCTGTTTCTTTCCCGCAAGGATGTGATGGGGGTATTCACACCCGGAGACCACGGTTCTACCTTCGGTGGTAATCCGCTGTCTGCTGCTGTTGGGCTGGAAGCACTTAATATCATTGTTGAGGATAAGCTCGATGAATGTGCTGCTGAAACGGGGACGATATTCATGCGGGAACTCAAACAGCTGAAATCACCGTTGATCCGGGAAGTGCGTGGTAGAGGGTTGTTGATTGGCATGGAACTCAAAGCGGAAAAGATATCGGCCCGCACCTTTTGCGAGCGCCTGATGCATCACGGTATCCTGAGCAAGGATACACACGGTACCGTGGCTCGTTTTGCACCACCACTCATCATTACAGCCGATGAGATCGGATGGGCAGTAAAACAGATCCGTGCGACACTTACCGAATTGGAACGTGAGCGTTAGTCCAGGTTAGTCTCTTATCCATGAAATCTAGTGCAAAATGCACAAGATATTTCACCAGAAGGTGAATGGCGTAGCC
>CAZJRL010000153.1:0-3311 GCA_964548425.1 uncultured Zetaproteobacteria bacterium
AGATGCGATGCCTACGTTTCCAAACCCATCCGTTACAAGGAGTTCCCGAAAACCGTCGTATCAATTCTGAAAGCGGGCCGGGATGGCTAATGCAGGGACAGGGTACTCTCGGGAGGAGACCACATGAACGCAAAACCTGGTAAAATTCTTATTGTTGATGACGAGACCAAAAACCGGACTCTACTGGCTACATATCTGGACGCCGAGGGGTATGAGTATCAGGAAGCAGTTAACGGTATGCAGGCCATAAAAATGACGAAAGACTGCCAGCCGGACCTGATTCTGATGGATATCATGATGCCGCTCATGAATGGCTTTGAAGCGGCCAGAAAACTGAAGGAAGACCCTGAAACCAGACATATTCCCATCATTATGCTTACGGCCCTGGAAGATCGTGAATCAAAAATTCGCGGCCTGGAGACCGGCGCCGAGGAGTATCTGACCAAACCGGTGGATCGCATGGATTTGAAAGTGAGGGTGCGCAACCTGCTGCGCCTGAAGGAATTCAGTGATTTTCTGGCAAATCACAACCGGATACTGGAAAAGCAGGTGGATAAGCGCACGCAGGCGCTGAAAGATTCCTTTGTCGAAACCATTTATACGCTGATGCGGGCAGCAGAGTACCGCGATGATGAGACCGGCATACATGTCAAGCGCGTCAGCTTCTACACAAGAAAACTGGCTGAAAAACTCGGCATGGATAAAACATTTTGCGAGACTGTTTTTTATGCCAGCCCCATGCATGATGTCGGCAAACTTGGCATCCCTGATCGCATCCTGTTAAAATCCGGTGAATTTACGCCTGAAGAATGGGAGATCATGAAAACGCATACCACCATCGGCGCCGGCATTCTGGCGGAAACGTTATCACCCTATCTGCGGATGGGGCGGGAGATTGCACTGGGTCACCATGAACGCTGGGATGGTGGTGGTTATCCGGATGGACTCCAGGGCGATTCCATTCCCCTGCCAGCACGCATCATGCAGATATGCGATGTCTATGATGCTCTCAGAAGCAAACGCCCCTACAAACCCGCCTTCGGTCATGCTAAAACCATGAAGATCATGACTCGGGGCGACGGGCGCACCGGACCCTCGCATTTCGATCCGGAAGTACTGGCCGCCTTTCAATCAAGCGCCGGCGACCTTGAGGACATCTTTAATGCACATGTGGAACAATAGCTTTCCCACGGTATCGCGGGAATATCCGCACTCTTTCAGGACCACCGATGTTCAGGCGATACCGCCTTTTTGTACTTTACTTACATTCACCATAACAAAAGAAACAGACCGCCCGCAACATGATGCGGTGCAGAGGTATACATGAGCCAACGTAGAGTGCCCCTGGTCGAGGATGACTCTTCCACACGGGAAATCCGTGAAGGCGAGTTGCGTTACAGGGCGCTTATCGAAGCCATCCCGGATGCTGTTGTGGTACATTGTGAAGGTAAAATCGTATTTGCCAATCCGGCGGCAGTAAAAATGTTCAGAGCTCCTGATGTTAATGCCTTGAATGGCCGGACGGTGATGGATTTCGTGGCGCCGGATGCCCGGAAAATAGTCCTCGGACGTATGCAAACAATACTTCAGGAACATCAATCTGTACCCATGGCTGATGAACAGCTGAAACGGCTGGATGGTGAAATCTTCCATGCGGAAGTCCATGCCGTTCCCGTTAACTACCTCGGCAAGCCCGCCATCCAGGTGATTGTTCATGACGTCACCGAACACAAACAGGCCGGGGAAAGAATCAAAGACTATCAAAACCAGCTTAACGCTATTATTGAAACATCAAACGACATCATTTTTTTTAAAGACAGGGAATTAAAATACCTGGTCGCCAACAAAGCGCATGAAGAACTCTTCGATATCAAAGCGACAAACATAATTGGCAAGACAGACTTCGATTTTATGCCGCAGGAAATTGCCCGGAAGTGCAGGCAGAGCGATGAATTGGCTCTGGGGTCTCAGGATTTTATCTGTAATGAAGAATATGCCCGGGGAAGATGGTTTGAATCCACCAAACATGCAGTACTGGATAAGGAAGGGAATGTCAGCGGAATTATAGGTGTTATTCACGATATAACCGAACGCAAGCAGGCCGAAAACACACTGAAGGAATCCGAGGAGAAATTCCGCGGCCTGACCGAACAGTCACCAAACATGATCTTCATCAATCAGAATGGCCGGGTTGTCTTTGCCAATACACAGTGCAAAAAAACAATGGGTTACAGCATTGAAGAATTGTACGCCCCGGACTTTGATTTCCACAATCTGATCGCGCCGGAACATCTTGATCTGGTCAATACAAATTTCGCCAGACACGCGCAAAGCATGGAAGTACCGCCGTATGAGTGCACGCTGATCACCAGAGATGGAAAAAGGCTGGACACGATCCACTCTACGAGGCTTATCCATTACGATGGCGGTCAGGCCATTCTCGGCATTATCACCGACATCACCGAACGCAAACTGATTGAGAAAGCAATGCTCACTGAACAGCAGGAGATTGAGGCGCTTTCCCATGCATCGCAACAGATCATCGGCATGCAGGATGAAAATAATATCCTGCAAAATGTGTGCGATTCGGTGCTCGATGTTTTTGATCTGAAACTGGTATGGATCGGTCTGGTTGAGGAGAGCAGCCATGTCATCAAACCAGCCGCAAGCTGTGGCCCGGGAAAAGACTATGTGCGGGAAATAACCGTACGTTGGGATGACTCTGCGCAAGGCAACGGCCCCTCCGGCAAGGCGATCAGGACAATGGCGCCGAAATTCTCCAATGAAATCAACGATACCCCCGATTACAGTCCATGGCGGGAGACCGCCATGAGGCATGGCTTCCATTCTTCCATGGCATTACCTTTGACTTGCTTAAAGAACAAGGTAATCGCCGTCCTGAACCTCTATAGTGGTGTGCCGAATTTCTTTACGGAACACAGGATCGACATGCTGCGAACCTTTACCAATCAGGTAGCGACAGCCATCGAGAATGTGCGGCTCGTGAAGGGCCTTGAGCAGCAGATAAACAACAGAACACAGGAACTGGTTGAAGCCAGGGATGTGGCGGAAACGGCAAACCGGGCAAAATCAGCATTTCTGGCCACCATGAGCCATGAACTCAGAACGCCGTTAAATTCCATTATCGGATTTTCAGAACTGATGGCTGATGGTTTGGCGGGTACGGTCACAGAGAAACAGAAGGAATATCTGGGCGATGTCCTGTCCAGTAGCCGGCACCTGCTATCGCTTATCAATGACATTCTGGATTTATCCAAAATTGAAGCAGAAAAAATGGAGCTTTATCTTAG
>CAZJRL010000154.1:0-3289 GCA_964548425.1 uncultured Zetaproteobacteria bacterium
ATCAGATAATGCCGCTGATCGCCGCCTTGCAGATATCAATCATCGGGCCGGGGAACAGGCCCAGAACGACCACGGCAATCGCCGTGACCGCGACGGTGGCCTGCATCAGGCGACTGTCTACAAAATTAAACGCCACACGTTCTTCATCAAAGTAGATGTATTTGACGACGCGGATGTAATAGAACGCACCCACGGCGGAAAACAGTAACGCGGTCAAAGCCAGATACAGATGCCCGGCCTCAACCACGGCGATAAACACGACGTATTTCGCCCAGAATCCGCCGAGGAAGGGTATGCCGGCCAGCGAGAACAGGAACAGGCCCATGGCCAGGGCATAACCGGGACGCACCCTCGAAAGACCGGCGAAATCATCCAGCAGTTCACCCTGAATCCCCTCGCGCCGCATCAGCACAATGATGGCAAATGCACCCATATTCATGAACAGATAGACTGTCAGGTACACCAGCACGCCCGCATAGCCATCCGCATTGGCGGCAATCATGCCGAGCATGGCGAAACCGATATGACCGATGGTCGAATAAGCCAGCATGCGCTTGATGTTACGCTGGGCAATCGCCGCCAGATTGCCAACAGCCATGGTCAGCACCGCCAGCCATGTCAGAATTTCGGTATAGTCCACCTGTAATGCAGGCAACACATCCGCCAATACGCGAATAAAGATGACCAGACCGGCCACCTTCGGGCCGATGGACATAAATGCAGTAATCGGCGTCGGCGCCCCTTCATAGGCATCCGGCGTCCACATGTGGAAGGGAGCAATGGAAACCTTGAAGCACATGCCGGCAAGCAGAAAGACCAGTCCCAGCATCAGCGCCATACGTGCATCTGATCCTGCATGGGCAATGCCGACGCCCGCTTTGGCAAAGTCGAATGTCCCGGTAATGCCATAAATGAAACTGATGCCATACAACAGGAAACCAGAGGCAAGTGAGCCCAGAATGAAATATTTCAGGGCCGCTTCGGATGAACGCAATACATCACGCTGATAGCCCACCAGAACATAAGTGCATAACGCCATCAATTCCAGCCCCAGGTACAGGGTGACGAAATTCGGCGCGGAGGCCATCAGCATCATACCCAGCGTGCCAAACAGCATCAGAGAATAATATTCACCCGTATGCGGCTCATCCTTCATATAGTCCAGGCTCAGAATAACACCGAGAAACGTACCACCGTAAATCAGCAACTTGGCATAGCTGGCAAAGGGATCAAGGACAAAGAACCCATAGAAAGCACTGACCGGGTCCGGGCTGGCCAGTTTAAGCGTCAGCACCGCCGCGACCGCGCAGGTAAGCATCGCCGCATAACCGCTCCACTGCTTGCGCTCTTTCGGCAGAAACAGGTCCCACAGCAAAATAGCCATAGCCATCACCGCTACAAATATCTCCGGCACAAGCGGCATAACGTTGGGAAGCGGGAATGTCATCTGTGTCATCGCATCAGCCTTAAGGAACGAGAATCTGCTGGATATTCTGTGCCTGGGCCAGCGCATGCGCGGCCTCAAGCTTGCTCGTCGTTGCCTGAACGATCAGGTGCGACACGGAGGAATGCAGCACATCAAGCACGGGAACGGGGTACAGCCCGAGCCATAGCACCAGCACCATCAGGGGTGCAAAAAAGGCCAGCTCACGCACATTCATATCCGGCATGGCCTTGACTTCATCCTTAACCAGATCGCCCATAATCACACGTTTGTACATCCACAGGGTATAAGCGGCGGAAAGCACGACGCTGCTTGCCGCCAGCACCGCCACCCATTTGGTGGAGATAACAAAGCTGTACAACTGGTCTGCGGAAAAGGTACCGATCAGCACCATGATTTCAGCGATAAATGCAGAAGCCCCCGGTAATGCCACATTGGCCATGCAGAACAACATCATCACCGCCGCGAACACAGGCATCACATTGGCTACGCCTCCGTAGTCTGCGATCTCACGCGTATGCATACGGTCATACAACACGCCCACGCACAGGAACAGGGCGGCGGCAACGAAGCCATGGCTGATCATGCCGAAGATCGCACCCTCCAGCGACTGCTGCGTAAACATGAATGTGCCCAGGGTGACAAAACCCATATGTGCGATGGATGAATAGGCGATCAGCCGTTTCATATCCTGCTGCATCATGGCCACCAGTGAGATGTAAATGACGGCAATCAGACTCAATACCACCATCAGCGGAACAAAGTATTGCGATGCATCCGGACATATCGGCAGGGAAAAGCGCAGGAAGCCGTAAGCCCCCATCTTCAGCAGAATGCCGGCCAGAATCACCGAACCGGCCGTTGGTGCTTCGGTATGCGCATCCGGCAGCCACGTATGCACCGGCCACATCGGCACCTTGACGGCGAAAGCAACGAAGAACCCAATCCATATCCAGAACTGCCATTGAAAATCAAAGGGGTAATCCATCAGTGCCTGAATATCGAAGGTATGTCCCGCCTTGAAATACATGGCCAGCAGCGCGATCAGCATCAGTACGGAACCGGCCAGCGTGTACAAAAAGAACTTGATCGTGGCATAGACGCGATTGGCGCCACCCCACACTCCGATAATCAGGAACATCGGAATCAACATCGCTTCCCAGAAGAAATAGAACAGAATCCCGTCCAGTGCCGCGAATACGCCAATCAGCGTGGTTTCCAGTACCAGAAATGCAATCATATATTCCTTGACCCGTGTCTTGATGCATTCCCACGCGGACACGATACACACTACCGTCAACAGGCTGGTCAACAGAATGAATGGCATGGAGATGCCGTCCACGCCCAAACGGTAATTGACGTTGAATGCCGAAATCCACGGATGAAACTCCTCGAACTGCATGTGCGCCGTGGCATTATCAAAATATGCCCACAACGGCAAGGTGAGCAGGAATGTGACAACGGACACGCCCAGCGCCACCAGGCGAACCGCCATCTCGCCGCGCACAAACAGCCAGATAAAGACAGCGCCCGCGGTCGGCAGGAAGATGCTCCATGTCAGGATTGGAAAACCCAGCGTGTTATTCAGATCCATATCCGGGCTAACCCTTCAACACCAGATAAGTCAGCGCCACAAACACGCCAATCACCATGGCAAAGGCATAGTGGTACACCATACCGCTCTGTGCAGCCCGCATACGGTTCATACCCGCAAGCACGCCGCCAACAATACCGCCGTGGATCAGGCCGCGGTCAATCATCGCCAGATCACCCTTTTTCCAAAGGAATGCCCCAAAATTCCGCGCAGGCATAATGAATATCTTCCAGTTCATTTCATCAAACCAC
>CAZJRL010000155.1:0-3234 GCA_964548425.1 uncultured Zetaproteobacteria bacterium
ATCGCATCATCAACGAGGTGCGCGGTATCAACCGCGTTGTTTACGATGTTTCGGGGAAACCGCCGGCAACGATTGAATGGGAGTAACGGCTGAGCCGTTACATCAATTCTGCTCAGTTGTTACGAATATGAATAAATTAAAAGGAGATACAATGAAGAAGCATATTGTAGCCGCTATCGCGGTGATCGTTATGGCGGGCTGTTCCGCCGGAACACAGCAGGCAAAAGAGAAAAAAAGCGGACTGTCGCTGGATAGTGAAAGTTCAAAGTTCAGCTATGCCATCGGGCTGGATGTCGGCAAATCCCTTAAAGGCATCGGAACCAAACTTGATCTGAATGCTTTTGATACCGCAGTTGAAACAGTTATCAAGGGTGGAAAACCAAAGCTGTCATCCAAAGAAATTGCCGCGGTCAAGAAATCCGTATTCAAGGTGCAACGGGACAAATTGCTGGCCAAACAAAAGGAATTGGGATTGAAGAATAAGGCAAACGGTGAAAAATTCCTGGCCGATAATGCCAAAAAAGATGGTGTGACAACGACAGCAAGCGGCCTGCAGTATCTGGTTCTTAAATCCGGCGATGGCAAAAAGCCCACAGCAACGGACACGGTCAAGGTCAATTATGAAGGCCGGTTGATTGACGGAACGGTATTTGATTCTTCCTACAAGCGTGGACAACCTGTCACGTTCCCGCTCAATGGCGTGATTAAGGGCTGGACTGAAGGTTTACAGTTGATGCCGGTGGGTAGCAAATACCGCTTATTCCTGCCATCTGAACTGGCGTATGGTACACATGGCGCCGGTAGCCGGATCGGACCGAATTCCACGCTTGTTTTTGATGTGGAATTACTTTCGATTGTACCATAAGTACTTGAAGCCATGATTTACCACAGAGGACACAGAGATCACAGAGAAAAACATGTGAATATATTGTTTTTCGCGCCCGCAGGCGGGCGCTTTGATTCCTTCGGGAGAAGGAATCATGTTTGACCGTTTAAGCGAGAAACTCGGGGGGATTGCAGGCCGCCTGCGGGGCGCGGCGCGTGTTTCCGAGGCAGATCTTGACGCGACGCTGCGCGAGATGCGTCTGGCATTGCTCGAAGCGGATGTGGCGCTGCCGGTGGCGCGTCATCTGATGAGCGAGTCGCGGGAACGTGCGCTTGGTGCGGAGGTGTCCAAAAGCCTGAATCCGGGGCAGGTGATTATCAAAATCCTGCATGATGTGCTGGCTGATGTGCTGGGTGGGCAGCGGCGTGATCTGGACATCGCGAACATTCCATCAGTCATTCTTCTTTGTGGCCTCCAGGGTGCGGGTAAAACAACCACGGCGGGCAAGCTGGCCCGTATGCTGGCGGCACAAGGGAAAAAAGTGGTGCTGACCAGCGTGGATGCCACGAGACCTGCTGCACGTACGCAGTTGAAGGTGCTGGCCGGCCAGGTGGATGTCCCCTACATCGAAGGTGATGGGGATGCACCGGTTGCAATGGCGAAATCCGCATTGACTATGGCCAAAACCGGCGGCCACCATGTGCTGATCCTTGATACGGCTGGCCGGCAGGTCGTGGACGATGCCCTGATGGCGGAAATCCGTGAGGTGGCTGCGGCGGTCAGGGCCTCCGAGCGATTGCTGGTGCTTGATTCAATGACCGGTCAGACGGCATTAACCATTGCCGAACAGTTCCATGCCTCCGTCGAGCTTTCCGGTTGTATCCTGACCAAGACCGATGCCGATGTGCGCGGCGGTGCAGCGCTTTCAGTGGCGCATGTTACCGGCGTGCCGGTACGTTATGTCGGTACGGGCGAAAAAACTGATGCGTTTGAACTCTTTGATCCTCAGCGTTTTGCCGGGCGTATTCTCGGCCAGGGAGATGTGGTTGGACTGGTGGAAAAGGTTCAGGCCCATGTTGATCATGAGCAGGCCGAAAAGCTGGCAAAAAAGGTTAAAAAAGGCTCGTTTGACCTGATGGATTTTGCCGAGCAACTTGGGCAAATGCAGAAAATGGGGGGTATGTCCGGCATGTTGAAGATGCTACCGGGCGTAAAACTGCCACAGGACGCGCTGGCACAGATGGATGACAAACCCACGCGCCGCATGCAGGCCATGGTCTATTCAATGACGGCGAAGGAACGACGTTACCCCAAAGTGATTAACGGTAGCCGCAAGCGGCGTATTGCCGCCGGCTCCGGCACCAGCGTGCAGGAGCTGAACCGGATGCTCAGGCAATTTGCGCAGATGCAGAAAATGATGAAAAAGATGAAAGGTAGCAAGGGGAAGCGCATGATGGCGCAAATGGCCAGTCGGCTGGGCGGTGGCATGCCACCCGGTATGCATTGACTTCAAGTGGCCAATGAGGCTAGAATAGCCTTATGGAAAAGGCTACAATTACCGAAGTAAAAAATCATCTGAGTGCATTCCTGAATAAGGTGAAGCATGGCGAAGTGGTGTTGATTACGGATCGGGGGCGCCCCGTGGCCCGGCTTGAAACGGCTGTGTCGAACCGCGGCGTTACCGATACGGAAGGCCGTCTTGCCAGACTGGAGCATGCCGGTCTCGTGCGCCGCGCACGCACGGCAGCCAAAAGTGCCACCTGGAGCATGCCGCCCGCTCCGGCAGGAAAATCAGGCTTGTTGCAGGCCGTGCTTGCGGAGCGAGACGAGAACCGGTGAGGTTCTGGGACACTTCCGCCATTGCGCCGCTGCTTATGCGGGAAAACCAAACGGCGGCAATGCTGCGGCTATATGAGGAAGATGCCGATATGTTTGTGTGGTGGGGCGCGCCCGTGGAGTGCGTTTCGGCTATTGCGCGCGTGGAGCGCGAGGGCGGTGTGGACGCGCTCATGGCTGCCGATGTCCTGGACAGATTGCACCACCTGTCCGATATCTGGCATGAAATTCAACCCGTTGAGGAGGTGCGAACCCTCGCCAAACGCCTGCTGCGCGTTCACCCGTTGCGGGCCGCGGATGCACTGCAACTCTCCGCCGCGATTCTGGCTGCGGAACGAACGCCGGAAACCATGGAAATGGTTTGTCTTGATCATCGTTTGTCCGAAGCCGCCCGGAAGGAAGGGTTTGTGATCCGCGCAGCGGGAGAATTTAAGGTTTAACCCGGATGATGCTTGTTGCACACGCGGGGCTATAAATATTTCTGGAGGATGATGTGACGCACTTAAGAATTGCAACGCGGGGTTCCGCACTGGCATTGTGGCAGGCTAATCATGTAGCCGCTGAACTGGAAC
>CAZJRL010000156.1:0-3218 GCA_964548425.1 uncultured Zetaproteobacteria bacterium
ACATGCAGGTTGAGAAACTGACCGTGATTCACTCCGGTTCGATTGCATGAAAAGCATTTACCGCAAAGGACGCAAAGTTACGCAGAGTAAAGGCGATAGAGCGCATAAGGAGTGGAGGTGTGCTCACATGATATACAGCCTCTGGGCTTTACTCTTTTTGGACTTTACTTTGCGTAACTTTGCGTCCTTTGCGGTTAAAAGGTGATCTTCAAATTAAGGGGTTTGATATGAAAACATCGGAATTACTCGTTCGCTGTCTGGAAGCGGAAGGCATCGAATATATCTTTGGCGTACCGGGTGAGGAGAATGCTGATTTCATGATCGCACTGGAGCAATCCGACTCAATTCGATTCATCCTGACCCGGCATGAGCAGGGTGCGGCATTCATGGCTGAAGCCTATGGCCGTTTGACCGGCAATCCTGCTGCGTGTCTCGGCACGCTGGGTCCGGGAGCAACCAATTTAATGACCGGCGTCGCCAATGCCAATATGGATCGGGTGCCGATGCTGGTGCTGACCGGTCAGGGCGCAACGACCCGGCTGCACAAGGAATCGCATCAGATTATGGATGTGGTCGCTATGTTCAGGCCGGTGACCAAGTGGGGCGCCTCCATTCGGCATCCGTCCGCCGTTCCCGAGATTGTGCGCAAGTCCGTGCGCCTTGCCCGCGGTGAAAAACCCGGTGTATGCCATATTGAACTGCCGGAAGACATTGCCAAAATGGAAACGGATGAACAGCCCATGCAGCCGCGCCGCTATCCACATCCGGTGGCTGATTCCGATCAGATTGAAGCGGCATTCAGTATGCTCAGACATGCCAGACGGCCGGTGATTTTGGCTGGCAACGGATGCATTCGCCGACATGCCAGTGGTGAATTGCGGCGTTTTTGCGAAGCCACGGGCATTGGCGTGGTCAGCACCTTTATGGCCAAGGGATGCGTGGATATGGATGCCGATTACTGCCTGTACACCATTGGCCTCCAGGCCAGGGATGTGGTTGCCTGCGTCATCGATGCCGCCGATCTGGTGATCACGCTGGGCTACGACATGGTCGAATACCATCCGCTTTTGTGGAATGCCACAAATGACAAGCACATCATCCATATTGATTCATGCCCGGCGGAAATTGATGCACATTATCATCCTGATCTGGAGCTGGTTGGCGATCTTCCCCATACGTTGGCGACCATCAATGAGAATATCGAGAGGCTGGGCGCTGTGACGCGTGATCTCTCGCAACAGGCTCATACGCGGCGGCACATGCAACAGGATTTGACGCAGCATGCCGGGGATGAGACGGAAGGTGTCATTCGCCCGCAGAAGGTGCTGGCCGATGTACGCAACGTGTTGGGCCCAAACGATATCCTGCTATCCGATGTTGGTGCGCATAAAATGTGGATTGCCCGTCATTATCATTGTCACGAACCCAATACCTGTCTGATTCCCAACGGTTTCTGTTCCATGGGTTTTGCCCTGCCCGGTGCGATTGGCGCGGCGCTGGTGCATCCTGACCGCCGGATTCTGGCTATTTGCGGCGATGCGGGATTTATGATGAATGTGCAGGAGATGGAAACCGCCAGACGTTTGAACAGCAATATCGTGGTGATGGTCTGGGAGGATCACGCCTATGGATTGATTGCATGGAAGCAGCAGAATCAGTTCGGGCATCACACTGATCTCGGTTTTGGAAATCCTGACTGGATGCAATTATCCGAGGCATTCGGTTGGCATGGGCATCACGTAGAAAAAAGTGTGGAGCTACAGAATGTGCTCAATACAGCATTCACTGAATCCGGGCCCAGCCTGCTGGTAATTCCGATTGATTACCGCGAAAATATGAAACTGAGTGAACGACTGGGAAATATCGTCTGTTCGATCTGAAATACGCATGGCTGTTCAGTCCCGGTGCATTATACAAGTTAAAGACTTCCGGCGCATGATGACATGCGTTAATGTAGCGGCATGGACGCATCCATCATCATGCTGATCACCAGCGTGGATAACCAGGCTGCCGCGGAGGCGCTGGCGCATGAAATGGTTAAAAAGCGGCTGGCTGCATGTGTGCAAATTTCAGGCACTGTCTCATCCACGTACCATTGGAAAGACGGCGTGGAATCGGCTGATGAATACTGCCTGTCGATCAAAACCACGGCGGAAAAACTGAACGATGCCATTACCTGGCTACGACAACATCACCCCTATAAAGTGCCGGAACTTGCATGGTGGCCGGTGCATGCCAGTGGTGCATATAGCGCATGGGTGCGTGAATCGGTTGATGAATGTTCGGTATAGGAACTTCACACCATTTGTGTAAATCATGTGTTCATCCGCGTCTAAAAAAGGAGATCATCATTGATTGAAGTTTCATTTGCCGGCGCTTTGCTGGCCGGCCTGCTTTCTTTTCTGTCGCCATGCGTACTCCCGCTGGTACCGGCTTATCTTTCCTACATCAGTGGCGTTTCGGTTGATGCCCTGCGTACGGAGGACGCTCCTGTACGCAATCGGGCCTTGCTGCAATCGTTGTGGTTTATTGCCGGATTCAGCCTGGTATTCATAGCACTTGGTGCCTCTGCCACAATTCTTGGCCAATGGCTGCTGGTGCATTTGCAGCTATTGGGAAAGATCGCCGGTGTCATTATTTTTATGTTCGGCCTGCACTATACCGGTATCATCCGTATCCCGTTTCTTATGCTGGATGCCCGCTTAAACACTGAAGGGGTGAAGGCAACGCACGGTCTCGGTGCATTATTACTGGGAGGCGCTTTTGCCTTTGGCTGGACGCCGTGTGTCGGGCCTATTTTGGGTGCAATTCTTGCCATGGCGGGCGCGCAGCATAATGTCATGCATGGTATTGCACTGTTGGGCGCGTACTCACTGGGCCTGGGCATCCCTTTTCTGCTGGCAGCCGCGGCGACCAATCATTTTATCCGATGGATGCAGAATTTCCGCCGCCATCTGCATATCGTCGAGGTTATATCCGGTATTCTGCTAATGATGGTGGGAACGCTCATTTTCCTGGGTAGTTTTAACACTCTGTCCGCATGGCTTCTGAAGTATGCCCCTTTTCTGGCTAATATTGAGGGTTCGCTTACTCCCTAACCCGGCATAGCCGGAACCAGAAATCTTTAGCCACGAATGACACGAATTGACACAAATGAAAAACCAGTCTGCATCTGTTCGCCTCTAAAATTCGTCCCCCAGGGGAGCCTCTCTTGCGCA
>CAZJRL010000157.1:0-3170 GCA_964548425.1 uncultured Zetaproteobacteria bacterium
TTTCTGGAGCATTTCACCTTTGTCGCTTTCGGTGTCTACCGCATCATGTTCGGCGGCCTTTTACTCTGGATGAGTTACTAATGCTCCACTGGCCGGACATTGATCCGGTTGCCTTGCATTTGGGGCCGCTGGCTATTCACTGGTACGGTCTGATGTATGTGCTCGGTTTTCTGCTGGTGTACTGGCTGGTCAAACGGCAAATGATCGAACGCGGTGAATGGAAAACACGGATTGAACCGGAATATTTCGAAGGCCTGTTTACCTGGCTGATTTTGGGCGTAGTGCTGGGAGGGCGGGTGGCCTATATCCTGTTCTACAATTTTGTCTGGTATGCACACCATCCGCTTGAAGTGCTGTATGTCTGGCAAGGGGGTATGTCTTTCCACGGAGGCATGGTTGGCCCCATTGTGGCGGGCTGGTTTTATTGCCGGAAATATAAACTTCCATTCCTGATGCTGGCTGACCGTATTTTTACCGTAGCGCCGCTGGGGCTGGCGCTGGGCCGATTGGGGAATTTCATCAATGGTGAGCTCTGGGGGCGGATTACGGATGTTCCATGGGGCATGGTGTTTCCGCAGGCGGGGCCGGAGCCACGGCATCCCAGCCAGTTGTATGAGCTTTCACTCGAGGGAATTATGTTATTCTGTCTGTTATGGTTCACGCGCGGAAAAGACTGGCCCGCGGGCGCACGCGTTGCGCTGTTCCTTACAGGCTATGCTGTGGCACGTATCTTTTGTGAGCAGTTCCGCCAGCCTGATGCACAGCTTGGCTTCCTGTTTGGCCCGGTTACCATGGGCATGTTGCTGTCCTCGCTCATGCTGCTTGCGGGCGTGATCTGGCTATTTTTATTGTTTCGCAAAAGGGCCGCACAATTGCGATAAAAAAAGGTTCCTGACCTTTTTACTGCATTACAAGGGTTTGCCTGTGTTCAATTTTTACAAACATTTCCTGGATGGCATGCCGTTCTATCTTGCCCGTCATTACTGGTGGGCTTACCTGTGGCAGGCAGGCGTGTGGTTTTTTGACCATCAACCGATTATCAACGCCATCCTGTTCGGGCAATATAAAAAACTTATGCAAATCACGCTCGCGCGTCTGGGTGAAGGACAAACGGGGAGGATGCTCCAAATGACATGCGTCTACGGTAGTTTGACTCCTACCCTGTTAAGTCGATTTAGCGGAAAATACCTGCATATTATGGATATTGCACCAGCCCAACTGAAATTAGCCCGACGAAAATCCGGTCCCGGGAACAGACTCATTGCCGCACGTATGAACGCCGAACATCTGGCTTACCGTAACCATGCTTTTGATACGATTGTCCTTTTCTTCCTGTTGCATGAGATGCCCGATGATGCCCGTCAGCGAGCGATGTCCGAGGCTGTACGCATTATCAGTCCGGGCGGTCGGCTTATTGTAACGGAATATGCACCACTGCCTGAGCATCACATTCTTTACCGATTTCCTCCCTTTCGCTGGATATTGACGTCACTGGAACCG
Source organism: uncultured Zetaproteobacteria bacterium (assembly GCA_964548425.1). Taxonomy (GTDB): domain Bacteria; phylum Pseudomonadota; class Zetaproteobacteria; order Mariprofundales; family Mariprofundaceae; genus JAUZQZ01. The sequence goes on from CAZJRL010000157.1 coordinate 1,501, forward strand.
TTTCTGGGTGATTTCTGGCAGGAGGATCTGGGCGGGCGCTTTAATACGGTTGCGGCACGATACGGGAAGAGGGTTCTGGAGGTTTGGCATACGGACACATTCAGACATTTTTACCGTGTCCGGGAGTTTCAGGTCATGGCTACAACCGACATTTAACGATCACAATGTCGTCATAAGTGTAGATATTCCCCGTTTGATGCGCTGTAGAGATTCATCCCTGCCAAGCAGGAAAAGTGTGGCATCAATCGGTGGCGAAACGGGGCCGCCGGAAACAAGAATGCGGATCGGTTGCGCGAGTTTGCCCATGTTGACGTCATTAGCCTCACAAATATCAGCGATCAGGGCATGGATGGATTCAGGCGCCCAGTCCTGCATAGCCTCGGCGCGTGCAATGAATATATCCAGCAGGTTCCATGTCGTTTCCCGAAAGTTCTTTTTGACTGCCTTTTCTACATATTCCACAGGTGCGACATAAAAGAAACGTGCGCCTTCCGCCAGTTCATTCAGGTTCTTTGAGCGCTCCTGTAGCAACTGAATGACGCTGGTCATGTCCGGCCCGCCGGAAATATCCACATTCAGCTGCCGGGTAACCTCCGTCACGAGAGATTCCGGCGTTGCGGAACGCAGATAATGTGCATTCAGCCAGTCCAGTTTATCCTGATCAAAACGTGCGGCGGCTTTGCCAACCTCGCGCACATCAAATAATTCGATTAGCCGGTTCCGGCTGAATACTTCTTCATCTCCGTGCGACCAGCCCAGCCGGGCCAGATAATTGATCATGGCATCGGAGATATACCCGGCTTCACGGTATTCGGTAATGGCAACCGCACCATGCCGTTTGGACATCTTGGCGCCATCCGGGCCATGAATGAGTGGAATATGCGCAAATTCGGGAACGGAAAGGCCCAGCGCTTCATAAAGCTGAATCTGGCGTGGTGTGTTATTTAGGTGATCAGAGCCGCGAATGACATGCGTAATTCCCATGCTTGCATCATCTGTCACCACGGCGAGATTGTAGGTTGGCGACCCGTCCGAGCGTACCAGAATCAGATCATCCAGTTCCCTGTTATCGAATACCACATCACCCAACACCAGGTCGTGAACTACGGTTTCCCTTGTATCGGGAGAACGGAAACGAATGACAGAAGGCTGATTTTCCGGTGTGTCCGTGCGTTGCCGGCAGCGCCCGTCATACATGGGCTTCCTGCCCGCGGCACGTTGTGCATTACGCATGGTATTCAGTTCATCCCTGCTGCAATAACAGCGGTAGGCCTTATCTTCCGCCAGCAGACGCTCTACTGCCGCCATATGCGCATCATGATTCCGGCTCTGGAACACGACATCGCCATCCCAGTCCAGACCCAGCCAGGAAAGGCCATCCAGAATCACCTGTGTTGCCTCCTGCGTGGAGCGCTGGCGATCCGTATCCTCAATGCGCAGGACAAATTCACCCTTGTGATGCCGTGCATACAGCCATGAAAACAGTGCCGTGCGGGCGCCGCCGATATGCAGCATGCCTGTGGGTGATGGAGCAAAGCGCGTGCGAATCGCCATAGTTTCTTTCCTCATTTTGTTGATGATGTTCTAAACAGAAAAATATTGAACCACAAAGGCACTAAGACACAACGTAAAACATATACTAATACCTTCATAAATAAAGCCACATGCAG
>CAZJRL010000158.1:0-3148 GCA_964548425.1 uncultured Zetaproteobacteria bacterium
AAATAAACGGAATCATCGAACTTGTTTCCGGTCTCCATATTGGCAGTGGCAATACCGAAATGCATATTGGCGGTACGGACAACCCGGTCATCAAAAACCCTGTCAGTAACCAGCCATATATTCCCGGTTCCAGTATCAAGGGCAAGATGCGCAGCCTGATGGAGTGGCATGCGGGTGTGGTGGGAACAGCAAATGGGAAACCACTGGGCATTGACCATATCCATAAATTGGATGGGAACAGAGATCAGGGCATCGAAATATTGCGTCTTTTTGGCTATTCGCCAACAGGAACCAATATGGATGAGAATTTGGTAAAGGAAATTGGCCCAACCCGCTTGGCTTTCTGGGATTGTGCCCTTGATTCGATGTGGGTCAGGGAGATGGATGAAAAAAACCTGCTGCTCACTGAAACCAAGATGGAAAACACAATCGACCGTATCAAAGGAACGGCGGAGAATCCAAGAAATACCGAACGTGTTCCAGGCGGAGCAAGATTCAAATTTCAGTTGAGTCTGAAGGTGGTTGACAGTGAGGACTTGCTTAAACCGATTCTTCGTGGGCTCAAGCTGATTGAATTGACTGGCTTGGGTGGATCGTTGTCTCGAGGCTATGGTAAAATCGCTTTTTGTAGCCTGCAAATAGATGACCAATCCATTCAGGAAAGACTGGAGCAGGTGAAACTGTAACCATGGCTATGGCACCGTTAACGATACGCATTCAGCCGCGATCTGCATTTGGTGGAAGCATTCGCGGGGATACATTGCTTGGTCAACTGTGCTGGATAATCCGGCATAGGTTTGGTGAAGACAGACTTCGGGCATTGCTACAGGGGTACACAGAGGGGAAACCATTTCTGGTTGTCTCTGATGCATTTCCCGCCGGGTTTCTGCCAAAACCGGCATGGCCGCTGTACCGCTATGATGACGTGTCCGATGCAGATAGAAAGCAGGTCAAGAAGCGCCAATGGTTGCCGAAGTCTAATTTCGAATTGCCCGTTCGGGAATGGTTGCGTGTTTGTAAAAGTGAAACAGAGATTGCAGACACACCGCTATGGCAGGAAAAAGAGCAACCTCACAATACCATCAACCGCTTAAGCGGCACCACGGGAACCGATCTTTTTGCGCCATACCAAATGCCTCAATATTGGCCGACACAAGGCATGCTGTTAGAAATTTATCTTTGTTTTGATGCCGAGCGTATTTGCCAAGAAGATATCGTGATGATGATTGAAGATATAGGAACTAGCGGCTATGGCCGGGACGTGAGCATTGGCATGGGAAAATTTGATCTTTTGGAAAAAGATTCCGCTGCCTGGCCTGTGCAGAAAAAAGCCAATGCATGGATGACACTTGCTCCATGCGCATCACAGGGACTGCCTCTTGATGTTGAACACTGCTGGTATCAACCATTCACTCGCTTTGGCAGGCATGGCGATATGGCAGTGCATACAGGACGCCCTTTCAAATCACCCGTATTACTGGTTGATACAGGTGCATTTTTGACACCGAAAGAATATCAGGAGCATCTGTTTGTCGGACACGGTCTGGGCGGCGATGGCAGCCTTTCCCATGCAATTTCTGAAACCGTGCAACAGGGTTATGCCCCTGTGTTGGCCATTCATCTGGAAGTGGATGCATGAGCGGCATTCCTGAAACACGACAAGTGTTAATCACGCCACTTTCTCCCGTTCATATGGGAACGGATGAAGATTATGCTCCCACAAATTATGTCATTGAAGGCGATGTGTTGTATGAATTTGATCATAGAGCACTGTCGGCGTTGCCTGATGATACGCGCAAGAAATTAGCGACATTGCTGGAAGGTAAGGCCAGTGGCCAAATGCTGATGCGTGTGCAGGCATTATTTTTTGAGCACAGGAAGCAATTGATTCCTCACGCGAGCAACCAGACAGGGGTGAGCCACGGCGTAGCTGAACTTTACCGAAGTAAAATTGGTCAGGCTGCGCACAGGGAATCGGGCGGAAGAACTGTGCGGAATAAACTGGAAATCGAAAGAGTCTTCTATAACCCACTGAATCGCTATCCCATATTACCGGGGTCTGGTTTGAAGGGGGCTATCCGAACAGCATTGTTGAATAGCATCAATTGCGGACAACAAGCTGAAAGAGGCGAACGTAACAGAGATTTACAACAAAGACTGTTTCAGTATTCCATGAAGGAAATATTCAAAGACCCGATGCGACTGATTCAGATCAGTGATTGCGCCTACCAGAATAAGCAGGACATGGTACAGGCAGAAGTCTTGTTTGCCGTCAATCGCAGAAAAAAGGCAGGAGAGAATATCAAGTCGCAAGCGGAAAAAGCGGGACTGTATCAATTATTGGAGACCGTAACGCCATTTGATGTACGCGCTTATGCCGGACAAATTGCTATCAGTAATACTGGAGGGGTACTTGCGCGTCAGGATGCATTGCTTCCGAAGAATCGCTTTAGCTTTGAAGATATTGCCATGGCCTGCAATCATTTTTACAGTCAGATATGGGAAATGGAAACAAAGCTGTTGAGTGGCAGAGGGCTTCTCGAACAGGAGTGGAAACAAACAGCATTGGCCTTATTGCAACAGGATTCTGTACAAATACGATTAAAAGATCACAAGGCATTTTTGCTGCGTGTTGGAAGGCATAGTGGGGCAGAATCGGTTACGCTCAATGGCGTGCGAAATATCAAAATCATGCAAGGCCGTGACAAGCGACCTTCATGGGAAAAGCAGGCGAAAACTGTCTGGTTGGCTGCCAGATGTCAGGATGAACAAAAGAAATTACGCCCCTTTGGATGGTTGCTGGTGGAAATGTCAGAAGGTAGCGAAACATTACCTGATATTTTAGCTCCGATAACTCACCCTTTGATTCGAGATAAGGAGCGTCATTCACATCCAGAAATGCGGCAACGCCCTTCCCCAGCCGAAATTGCTCGCCAACGAATGCTGCAAAAAAACAGGAAGCCTGTAATACAAAAGCAGAAGGTAAAGATGAAGCAAAGCCATTCACAAAAGAACCCTGATGGGCAACCAACCAGACATGAAGTTGCTTCATCTGAAGCATTGAAGGCGTTGCGGGAAAAATTCAACAAAGGTAAAACATGAGCGCACGCTGAAAGTGATGCGTTACCTTGCTAAAGATGCAGATTGA
>CAZJRL010000159.1:0-3075 GCA_964548425.1 uncultured Zetaproteobacteria bacterium
AATCAGCGTTTGGAGAACTGCGGTGCCTTTCTCGCTTTATGCAGGCCGTATTTCTTGCGCTCCACCTTGCGCGCATCACGTGTGAGCATGCCTGCCAGCTTCACTTGCGGGCGTAAACCCGCATCATATTCGATAAGTGCACGGGCCAGGCCATGGCGAACAGCACCCGCCTGGCCACTGATACCGCCACCGTGCACATTGACACGCACATCAAGGCGCCCGGACAACTGGGTTAATGTAAGTGGCGAAAGCGCATGCTGGCGGACGATTTCTACCGGAAAATACTTGCTGACATCGCGTCCGTTGACCTCAACCTTGCCACTGCCGGGTTGGATGATAACGCGTGCCACGCTGCTTTTTCGGCGCCCCGTGCCACGATACATAGATTCTGCCATCTGTTTATTCCTCGCTTAATCCAGATTCATGGGTTTGGGCTGTTGTGCCGTATGGGGATGCTTCCCGCCCGCATAAACATTCATTTTCCTGATCATCTTTCGGCCCAACGCATTCTTTGGCAGCATGCCCTTAACTGCGGCTTTAATGATACGTTCAGGATGCTTATCACGCTGCTTCTCCAGCGTAATACTTTTCAGGCCACCCGGATATTGACTGTGCCTGTAGTAATTCTTCTGTTCTTCCTTGCGGCCCGTTACACGAATTTTTTCCGCATTAACAATGATGACATGATCACCGCAATCAGCATGAGGCGTATATTGAGGACGGTGCTTGCCACGAAGGATGCTGGCAACTCTGGTTGCCAGACGGCCCAGAACAGCATCACTGGCGTCGATGACATACCATTCGCGTTCAATACTGCCGGGACGATAAGTCCAAGTACGCATGTGTATTACTCCATACCCGGGCCACATAACGGGCCGTTTTTTAAGAGGCGGCGGAGTATAAGCTCCGGCATCAGGATGTCAAAACCTTTCGACATCTGATAACCTGTGAATTTACGGAACAGGGCGCTGGCGCTAGAATGCCAGCAATCAGCTTATGCATATCAGACAGAAACATATTATTAGTGTGAAGAAGGCATGAAAGAACGACACGAACATATTCTGGGCGAAGTCGTTCGAGCCTATCTGGATACAGGCCAGCCTGTAGGTTCGCGCACGGTTGCGAAGCAGAGTGGACTGGATTTGAGCCCTGCATCCATTCGTAATGTAATGGCCGACCTCGAGAAATGTGGTTTGCTGTGTTCACCACATATATCGGCAGGACGTGTTCCTACCGACACCGGCTTGCGTTATTTTGTGGATACACTGATGGTCATGGATCCTGATATACAGCAGGCTATGGAGCAGGTTGTTTCAGGCCACTTGAACCATGCCGAAGGGCAACAGCGATTGCTCCGGCGCGCCACCGACGAATTGGCGAATTTAACGCATTTTGCCGGACTGGTGTGGGTGCATGAGCCGAGCGTTCGCCAGATTCTGAAACTGGAACTGGTGCCGGTCAGCTCCGAACGGCTTCTGGCAGTGATTATCACGGATTCAGGCGAAGTTCAGAACCGTTTAATTCATCGTCCCGCGAAAATTAGTGAGGATGAATTACAACGAATTTCGGCGCGCCTGAATGATCTGTTACACGATTGCGATTTGAACGAGGCCCATCGGCGTTTGCGTTATGAAATGGAATCGGACCGGATACACATCGGGCGATTGCTGGAGGACTTGAAACGCTGGACGGAGAGTCCTACAAAGGGTCAGGCCGACATGTTTGTCAGCGGGCAGCGGCAATTGCTTGAGACTCCGGAGTTTGGCGTGATTGATACGGTTCGTTCACTGCTGGCCGCATTTGAGGAGAAGGAACATCTGTTGCATCTGGTAGAACAGGTAGAACGCGAGGAACGTGGTGTAAGGGTGTTCATTGGCAGCGAGCATGCGCTGGTGGACATGGAGCAGGTTTCGATGGTGTTCTCACGTTATGAAGGGCCCATGAATGCTGTTGGTACTTTGGGCGTGATTGGACCGAAGCGCATGCATTATGAGCGGATTGTACCTATTGTGGATTGTACGGCCAAATGGGTGAGCCGAATGTTGGGAGATATGAATTGAGCAAGAAAACAAAGCATAAAGAGCAGGTGAAGGAAAAAAGCCGTGAGGCAGAGAAGGTGAATGCCCCAGGGCAGCCTCTCGGAATGGGACATTCCTCACCTTCTGGCGTAGCCAGACAAAGTCCCGCGCAGAAGGTGAGAGCCGGAACGGCTCGAGAAGCTCCCCTGGGGGATGCGGGAGAGGCTTCCCTGGGGGAACAATCGGTTGCGGTGGAAGAGTCTGAATCCGGAGTACAGGGGGCGGATGAAAAAGTGGTCGATGAATTGCGGGCTGCGCAGGATGAAATTGCTGATTTGAAGGACAAGCTGCTGCGTGCGCATGCGGAAATGGATAATTTACGCAAGCGGAGCCAGCGGGAGATCGCGAATGCACACAAATTTGGCGTTGAGAAGTTCGCCACGGCGTTGCTCGATGTGGTGGACAACCTTGAACGCGCGCTGGATGCCGAGGAAGGCAATGAGGCGGACTTGCGGGAGGGCGTGCGGCTGACGCTGGATAGCTGTCACGGCATGATGAAGAAGTTTGAGATGGAACGGGTTGATGCTGTGGGAGAAATCTTTGATCCGCACAGGCATGAAGCATTGTCACAAATACCTTCGGATGAACAGGCAGGAACGGTTGTTGGCCAGCATGTGGCCGGATATACACTGCATGGACGATTAATACGCCCGGCAAAAGTGCTTGTATCCAGCGGCCCCGCCGAAACCGGGAAGGGTTGAAATGGTTTTAACGCATCCCCATAGAGTCTGAAAGCATATTAAAAAGTTTGATACAATGGAGAATTGAACAATGGCAAAAGTAATCGGTATTGATCTGGGCACCACAAACTCGTGCGTAGCTGTAATGGAGGGCGACAAGGCCAAGGTCATCCCCAACAGCGAAGGTGATAATACCACGCCGTCAGTTGTAGCATTTACCAAGGATGATGAGCGCTTGGTTGGTGCTCCGGCCAAACGGCAAATGGTGACCAATCCGGACAAGACATTTTATGCCGTTAAGCGTCTGATCGGTCGCA
>CAZJRL010000160.1:0-3054 GCA_964548425.1 uncultured Zetaproteobacteria bacterium
TCGCGCATCTGGATTCCACGATTGTGCTTTCCCGGCAAATTGCGGAACTGGGTATTTACCCGGCGGTGGATCCGCTGGATTCAACGTCGCGGCAACTGGATCCCAAGATCATCGGTGTGGAGCATTATGAAGTAGCCACCGGCGTACAGCGGACATTGCAGCGTTACAAGGAATTGCAGGACATTATTGCCATCCTGGGCATGGATGAATTGTCGGATGAAGATAAACTGGTTGTGACGCGCGCCCGAAAGATTCAACGATTCCTGTCTCAACCTTTCCATGTGGCCGAAGTATTTACCGGTTCACCTGGCGTATTCGCCAAGAAGGAAGAAACCATTAAGGGGTTCAAGGGCATTCTTGAAGGCGAGTATGACCATTTACCGGAACAGGCTTTTTATATGGTGGGCGGTATTGAAGATGCTGTCGCCAAGGCCGAGAAGATGGAGGCTAAAGGGTGAGCACGGTCAAAGTGCTGGTTGCCACGGCTGAACGTGAAGTTTACCGCGGTGAGGCCGAAAAACTGGTGGCGCCGGGCGCAGCCGGTGAGCTGGGCATTCTTCCCCGGCATGCACCGTTATTAAGTGAATTAACCGCTGGCGAATTGCGCATTACCAATGGAGAGGATGTCGATGAGGTGTTCATTTCCGGCGGTTATATGGAAGTCCAGCCGGATGTGATTACAGTGCTGGCGGATACGGCGGAACGCGCGATAGATATGGATGAAGCGGCAGCTCAGGCGGCCCAGCGTAAGGCCGAAGATAAACTGGCATCCAGGAAGGATGATGTGGATCTGGCCCTGGCGGAAGCCGAACTGGCCATTATGGCTCAGCGGCTGGCCTGGCTACAGAAGAAAAAGAAACACTAAACGTACGCCAACTACCTAGTATCCCTTATGATTTCAGGGCCGCGAATGCGGCCCTTTTTGTTTATAGCGTTCTCTGGAGCCTGTTTCAGAAAATGGCGTTTTGATATGGAACGGCTATACTGAAATCATGGTCAAGTACAGATCCGGCAAGCCGAGCATGGGTAGCCAATGGGCCATGCGCGTTGGAATGGAAATCGTGGCATCTACCATGATTGGTTTGGGGATAGGTTATCTCCTGGATCAATGGTTGGGGACCCGCCCGATATTTCTGTTACTGTTTTTTTTATTTGGCGCCTGTGCGGGATTTCTCAACCTGTATCATGTGTTGCGGCTTGACCACAGCAGAATGAACAGGGATTCCGCTCAGGACTGACGGGAAGCACCCATGTCATTGAATGTTCTGGCAACTGCTCATGGTCAATTCCTTGAGGCATTCAGGATTACAAATTATCTGAATATATCATTATTTGGCGTGGATGTGTCGGTTTCGAACTCGGTCATATGGATGTGGCTTGCGGCCATGACTGCGTTCCTGAGTTTTTTTTACATGGCACGGCCTGTATCCATCGTCCCCGGACGTTTGCAGGCGCTGGCGGAAATGGGATACCTCTTTGTTTTGAATATGGTGGAAAACAATATCCGCCCTGAGGGAAGGCACTATTTCCCACTATTATTTACATTGTTCTACTTTATTCTTTTCTGTAATTTTCTCGGTCTGATTCCAGGTGCCTTCACGCCCACCGCACAAATTGTTGTCACAGGATCCCTTGCCATGGGGGTGTTCCTCTACACGGTTCTGCTCAGGTTCACAAAGCATGGACTTGGTTTTTTCAGGGCCTTTGTCCCGAAGGGTACGCCTGGCTGGCTTTTACCCCTGATGGTTCCCATTGAATTACTGTCTTTTTTAGCACGCCCGATGACTCTGGCAGTCCGTTTGTTTGCAAATATGACGGCAGGACATACGGTACTGAGCGTGATTGCCGTTCTGGGTCTGGCGATTCCCTGGGCGCTTGCCTGGTTACCGTTGGGGTTGTCCGTGGTGCTCATGGCGGCAGAGGTGCTTATCGGGTTCATTCAGGCCTATATTTTCACGATTCTGACCTGTGTTTATATTGATGATGCTTTTGGAGAGACAGAACATCAGGAGGTAGGATGATGGATGCAAATGCAGCTTCATTGATTGGTATGGGCCTGGCAGCAGCCGGCATGGCCGGTTCAGGGATTGGTATTGGCTATGTCTTTGGTAAAATGATTGAGGCCGTAGCCCGGCAACCGGAAGCCGAGCCTGTCCTGTCCAAATACGCATGGATCGGGTTTGCACTGGTGGAAGCCATCGCACTGTATGCCCTGGTTATCGCCTTTATTATCATGGGGCGAAGTTGATTCCGGGCATATCATGATTCAATTTGCCTTTGCACAAACAGCCGATACTTCTGCCGGGCTGCCACAATTCGAACCCGGTTTTTTTACCGCGCAAATTTTCTGGGAAGCGATTACATTTCTTGTTTTATTATATCTGATGACGAAATTCATCATTCCCAAAATTAACAGACTGCTGGATCAGCGCGCAACCATCATTCAAAATGATCTTGATACTGCCGCCAGAAGTAGAAAGGAAAGCGAGCATTTGCTGGCCGAATATCAACGGAAGCTGGATAAGCTGCATGAAGAGGCCGATACGATTATGGCCCAGGCCCGCAAGGAAATGATTGAGCGCCACGCATTATCCATGCGCCAGCTTGAGGAAGACATTCAAAGGAAAAAACAGAAATTCAGGGAAGAAATTGATTTTGCCAAACAACAGGCAACAAAAGAGGTCAGAAACATTTTCGCTGAAGTGGCGATACTGGCGGCAGAAAAACTGATAGAAAAAAATATGGATACGGATGATGCCAAACGTATCGTTGAGGATGCTATTCGGGAGATAAATTGTCTGAAACCTGAAACCTGAGGAAGCCCCGTGCAAAGGCCTCTATAAGCCGTGTTTACCGCCGCGGGCAGGATAAGCAGCTGCGGGTTGCAGCGCGCAATTGCGATATCGGGGTTACTGCCGGAGCGAGAGCCGCTTATGGTATTCACAAGCCAACTTTGCAAGCATTGTTTCATTGTGCGAACCTTTCACACATAAAGGAAACGGCAAACAGGAGGCCACATGATTTCTGAGTTTCAGCATCCTGATTTACAGGTGT
>CAZJRL010000161.1:0-3049 GCA_964548425.1 uncultured Zetaproteobacteria bacterium
GAACCAATTCATTTATATGCTGAACATGGACAGCCGAATCCAATTCAATATCTTGTGGGGTAGTTATTAATATCTGGGCATTGGAGGACTTTAAAAAATCAACCATTTTTTTTTGTCTGTTCCTGTCAAGTGGTTCAAGACAATCATCAAGCAAGATCATGGGGGCAACCCCTCTTTTTTGTGTCCTGATTTTCCATTCAGCCATCCTTAAGGCAATTGCTGCCAGCCTTTGCTGTCCCCTGGACCCGGTATGCAGGATTTCCCTTCCACGATAAATAATCTGCAATTGATCACAATGAGGCCCCAGCCGGATTCCTGAGTTGTTATCGCCCGATCGGTATTTGGAGAGTTTGGATCGCCAGGTCTCCGCTTCTTCGGGCGCACTGTTTTTTATGCTTATTTTTAATTCACCATCAATTAAGTCAGTTGACTCACTTAGATGTTTATTCAATTCATTGATAATTACTTGACGCATCTCCATAATGTACAGACCGGAATCAACCAATTGGGATTCCCAGGCTGCCATTTCCCCGGCATTCGATACTCCGTTCCGCCGCAGTCTTTGCCACTGTATCAGACATCGTATATAACGCCGATATCTATTTCCATAGCTATCACGACAGGCTGCTAATAAACTGTCAAGCCAGCGACGGCGCTCTCTGGATGTTCCATCAACCAATCGTCTTGCCTGAGGCGCTTCAACAATGACCGGCAAGGCCTCCATTAATTCCGAATGCCGCTGCACTGGTGATCCCTGAAGCCTCAATTCCACCCTTCCGCCTCGCCCCACTGCCTCCGCTTGCAATTGTCCAAAGCGCCGCCACTGACCTTTGACGATAAATTGCTGCTCTCCATGCCGTACGAGTTGAGGATCGCGCGCTGAACGAAAGGAGCGACCATGCGCGAGTATGTATATAGCTTCCAACAGCGTTGTTTTTCCGCATCCGTTTTCTCCCATTATCAAGGTTACGCCTGGTAAAAAATTCCATAATTTCAACGGAAAGCACCGTAAAGATTTTACCTGGATTTTTTCTAGATATAGTTTGGTTATCTCACCCATATAAAAAATTAAATCAATTATATACGCATTGGCATAATCACATAATGTTCGGCATCTCGCGTATCATCCATAATCAATACAGGTGAAAGGTTATCCTTTAGTTGCATTCGAATATTTTTTCCTTGAATGACGGTCAGGACATCGCGCAGGTAACGGGCGTTAAATCCAACATTCAGTTCTGGTCCGGAATATGAAATATCGATGGTTTCATCCGCTTCTTCCTGCTCGGCATTGTGGGCGGAAATGTTGAGTTTATCTTCTTTGAATTGAAGCTGGATGTCATGAGTAAATTCATTTGCTACGATCATGACTCTCCGCAACACCTGATCCAGACTCACGCGATCGAGTACGATTCCATCCTCTTCTATTTTTGGGATTACTTCATTATAGGCAGGAAAACGTGCATCAATGAGTTTTGAACTTAAGGTAAACGCTCCACTTTCCAGACGGATAAATCCATGACCCATGTAAATAAGGACCTGTTTATCAATTTCCTCAGCAAGTTTTCTAATTTCAATTACTGCCTTTCGAGGAACAATACACTGGATATCGCTTGAGATGTCTTGCAGCCTGGCTTCAGCAAGAGCTAAACGGTGCCCGTCCGTAGCTATGAGCTTTAAACCATAAGACGCCTTGAGTTCAAAGAGTGTTCCCGTTAAATATTTCCTTGTTTCATCGTTGGACATAGCAAAGCTCGTAGCAGCAATCATCCTGGCTAAATCACGGCCATCGATACGGATGGGCTCAACCTCAATTTCTTCATTTAAGTTTGGGTAATCATTCGCGGGAAGGGTAGATAAGCGACAATTTGATGATGCACTGTGAATGGTAAGGAATGATTTTTCCAGAGATATATTTACATCGGCATTATTGTTTAATTCCTTAATAATTTCATATAATTTACGATATGATACAGTGATCGATCCTGTCTTTTTGATATTCGCTTTCACCTTGGTTTTAAGAATCATTTCCAGATCTGTAGCTGTGATTTTTAATTCTTGATCACTAGCCTCAAGGAGTAGATTGGAAAGGATGGGAATCGTATGTCTTCGTTCGACAATACCTTGATAACGAAGTACTGCTTGATATATAGCCTGTTTAGAAAGCGTAAATTGCATACAAAAACCCCTGTTATAATAAAACTTATTTATATTTAATAATTAGTCGTAACCATAGAGCCTGTGGATAATGTGCATAAACTCATAACAGGCGTTAAAATCAATTCAAAAGCATCTATTCTAACTGTGCACAAGCTGTGAAGCATTTATAAATAATATGGGCGTAAATCCACACCGAAAGATGATGCCCTTCCAATGTATCGCTATCAACAATTACTCCCAAGGATGTTCACAGGCTTATCCATTTAAAATCAACCTTTAATAATAGACAACAATTGCTGAATTTCTTCCTTAAATTCGTTTGAGTCGTTCATTAACTTATCAATCTTCCGAATAGCATGCAGGGCTGTCGTATGGTCTCTACCTCCAAACTGCTCACCGATTCCCGGAAGAGACATGCTAGTCAGTTGCTTACACGCATACATGGCAACCTGACGTGGAAAGGTAATGTTGCGAGTCCGAATTTTGGAAAGCATATCCTTGACTCGTATATTATAATAACTTGCGATTCTTTTCTGAATTTCCTCAACACTAACTTTTCTCTGTTCTTCATTCAGGAGATCTCTTAGCACGTGATGGGCGAAAGCCAGGTCAATCGTTTTACCCGTTAGGGTAGCATGAGCGGTAAGCCGGGTAAGTCCACCTTCTAGTTCGCGGACATTATTGGTAATTCTCTGCGCGAGCAGAGTAGCAACATCTTTTGGTAAAGTGACGCCTGCAATTTCCGCTTTGCGGGAAAGTATGGCGAGCCGGGTTTCATAATTCGGAGGTTGAATATCGGCAACCAATCCCCAGTTTAGCCGCGATTTCAGACGTTCTTCTAAAAATTTTATTTCCCTGGGGCTACGATCAGAGGTGAGAACGATTTGCT
>CAZJRL010000162.1:0-3045 GCA_964548425.1 uncultured Zetaproteobacteria bacterium
CGAACCTTCTTTTCACTCAGACCCTGAGCAAACAGGCGCTCTCTGGCTGTCCACGATGACAGGCGTTCATCCTGAAACACAACCGGCAAATTCGTCCGGGTCATCACTTCATTTGCGCCGGCACGGCAATCGGCAGCCTGCTCGCCTTCCGTTCCATCCATGTTTTTAGGCAGGCCCGCGACAATACCCCGGCAGCCATACGTTTGCGTCAGTTTCAAAACCTGTCCCGGCCATCCGGTATCCTTGCGATGCAGGCAGGCAATGCCATGGATTGAAATACCCAGACGATCGCAAACGGCAACGCCAATACGCTTGCCGCCAATATCCAAAGCCAATAATGGAAGTTCCAGAGGAGAAGTCTGCGTGGGGAAACCCGTAGGTTCAGTAATTGAGCAGGATTCGACTGTCATCAAAACCGAGATTGTGCAACGTTTCGCGGCATGCGTCCACCATTGTGTTCATGCCTGCCAGACAGGCAACCGCATTTTCGCCCTGTGGTGCGTCAGCACACAAGGCATCCTGCACATAACCGATAGGCCCTTCCCATGCCTCACAGCCCGTCTTTACGGATACGCTAACTTCAATATTGTGCTCGGCCAGCGACTCCAGTTCATCGGTCAGCAAACGGTGACAGGGCGTCAGAAACCCTGCGTAAATAGCAACATTTTCATAGTCATCACGATGCGCAATGATGTTTCGCCAGGTGCTACGCAATGGTGCTATGCCCGTACCCACGCCGACAAGATAGATGTTGCACCCATGAAATGAAGACAAATCAAACCCCTTGCCCATAGGCCCATCCACTTCGACCAGAGAGCCGGCCTCCAGTCCGGCAAGAAGGGTTGCAATGCCGGGGCGCTGCTTAATTACAAATTCGTAGCAATCCCCACAATCCGGTTCCGAAGCAATAGCAAAATAGCCCGGCATAGGTTCCTTCAGTCCGGGCAGACCCAGACGCACCACCTGACCCGCCACGAATGGTGCAAGCGTATTCCCCCGCCAGGGCTCAAGATCAAGCTTTACCACCACCTCATCACATTCTGGGCTGCTTAGCAGAACCGAATCTTTGACGCGCATCGTATAGGGAGAAGAATGCTGCAAATCAGTTAACCTCCTGATATAAAGCTGTTGGTCTCGTATTGATGATGACGCTGTAAAAGGCCCGGCGTAATCATTAACAGCGATTCATGGATAGTGCAGGCTAAGATGTGACATTGCAGCGGAGAGAAGAAGAAGATGCAAGAGATGATTTCCCCGGACGAGGTCTGGCTGGAGCTACGCATACCCCGCAAGCGCATGGGAGAACAGGACTTTGCACAACTGTGCGACGCACTGTATGCATCCGGAACCGCCGTACAAACGGATGCAAAAACAGGATATGCTGAACATGTGGCATGGTTTACTACCGGAGATAATCCACAAAAGACCCGCGCCTCAATCGCTGCGGCGGCCATGTTATTGGATGTGCCGCCTGAAGATATTTGCCTCAACGCTCTGGGAGATGACTGGGAAACCGCATGGCAAAAGGACTGGAAGGCTATGCCTGTTGGCCAACGTCTGTGGGTGCGTCCTTCATTTTGTGAACCACCTGCGGACGGGCGCATAGACATTGTACTGGACCCCGGCATGGCCTTCGGCACCGGATCACACGCCACCACACAACTGTGCCTTGAGGCCATTGAACGCATCTGTGCCGAATGCACGCCTGCCACGATGCTCGATATGGGCGCAGGCTCCGGTATTCTGGCCATTGCCGCAGCCAAACTGGGCATAACGCAGGTGCTGGCAATGGATAATGATCCGGATGCGGTGCAGGCATGTCGCAAAAATGCGGGAATCAACAACGTCTCTATTGAAAGCTGGTTGAGAGACTCACCTCCAAACCGGAAATTTGATCTTGTCGTTGCCAATATCCTTGCGAGACCATTGATTGATATGGCATCAAAGCTGGCAAAATGTGTTGGCAAGCATCTCGTGCTTTCCGGATTATTGCGAGAACAGGTGGGAGATGTGGCTAACGCCTATATAGAGGCAGGACTAACGATAGTCAGGACAGATACGCAAGAGGAGTGGGCGGCCGTAGAATTGAAGTCCTAACTACAGGGGCAGCCCATGAGGATCGATACTCGCTGCGCCCGGCAGCGTGACTCAACTTATGCATGGAATAACCATGCATTGCGCTTCGTGCCTTGCATGCCATCCCGAAATGACGTTGGCGCGACCATGAATGAGTTGTTCAGAGGTTCCTTAGCATTGAGGTGCTCATCCGGGTTCAATCCAGGGCTGTAACTGGGCAGATAAAACACCTCCATTTGTGCCTCATGATCCCCCAGCCAGATTTTGGCCGGCTTAAAGTCCTTGAGTTCCAGCGATTGCGCCGTATGATGCGGCGCCCCATATGGCCGGTGTAGCTCAGCTGGTAGAGCAGCTGATTTGTAATCAGCAGGTCGTCCGTTCGAATCGGATCGCCGGCTCCAGTTGCCGTTTTAATGTGGAGGGTGACGGAAATCTGTTGACAGCGACCGGCATTTGAGGACAATCGCGCGCCTTCCAAAACCGAGAGCGCGGGTTACGGAGAGGTTCCCGAGTGGTTAAAGGGGGCAGACTGTAAATCTGCTGGCTTAGCCTACGTTGGTTCGAATCCATCCCTCTCCACCATATTGAGCCTGTGGGTTGTGCGGAGGGTTTGGGCTGAGCTTGGAGCCAAAGCGGGTGTGGTACAATGGTAGAACCTCAGCCTTCCAAGCTGATGATGCGGGTTCGATTCCCGCCACCCGCTCCAGTTTGGAGGGGGTAACCGGGCGATAAGAGAACCGGAAGGCCGAGTGCACAGGCCCAAGTAGCTCAGGGGTAGAGCACTTCCTTGGTAAGGAAGAGGTCACGGGTTCAATTCCCGTCTTGGGCTCCACCTTACAGGTGAAGGTTTGAGTCCGGTTTTTGAGAGCTATATTCGGTTTTGGTGGCCGTGAGGTAGTTTAACGTTTTTGGATAAGGAGGCAGATCATGTCGAAAGAGAAATTTGAGCGTAACAAACCGCACGTCAAC
>CAZJRL010000163.1:0-3030 GCA_964548425.1 uncultured Zetaproteobacteria bacterium
GGCCAAAGCGCAGGCGTTCACTGCCGTATGCCTTGAGCACGGCATCCGGCACCTCTTGCCGTGCCAGATTTGCCAGGGCATGAACCGCGGCGACTTTCATCTCCTCATTGAAGGTGGTGGCGCGGGCATCCAGCGCGCCACGGAACAGGAAGGGAAATCCCAGCACATTGTTGACCTGATTCGGGTGATCCGAACGGCCGGTGGCCATGATTAAATCCTTGCGTGTAGCCATAGCAAGATCGTAAGCGATTTCCGGATCAGGATTGGCCATAGCGAAGACAATAGGACGCTCCGCCATGGTTTTGAGTATCTCCGGTTTGACGATATTACCGGAGGACAGACCGACGAACACATCCGCGCCCTTCATTGCCTCATCCAGCGTTCGTTCGGGACGTTCGGTGGCAAAATAAGCCTTGTGCGGCGGCAGTTCGTCCCCACGATCTTTGGCGATGACGCCCTTGCGATCCATAAACAGGATGTTCTCGTGTTTTGCGCCCAGTTCTTCAATCAGTTTCATGCAGGCAAAGCCGGCCGCACCTGCGCCGAGACAGACAATCTTTACATCCGCAATCTTCTTATCCTGCAATTCCAATGCGTTAAGGAACCCGGCAGCCAGAATTACGGCCGTACCGTGCTGGTCGTCATGCAATACAGGGATATTCATGCGTTTCTTCAGTTCCGCTTCAATAATGAAGCATTCCGGTGCTTTAATGTCTTCCAGGTTGATGCCGCCGAAGGTGGGTTCCAGTCGGGCGATGGTTTCAACCAGCGCCATGGGGTCGAGTTCATTGACTTCAAGGTCAAATACGTCGATATCGGCAAAACGCTTGAACAGCACGCCCTTGCCCTCCATCACGGGTTTGCCGGCCAGCGGACCGATGTTGCCCAGTCCGAGAACGGCGGTGCCGTTGCTGATGACGCCGACCAGATTACCACGCGACGTATATTCATAGGCGAGTTCGGGATTCTTCTCAATCTCAAGGCAGGGAACCGCCACGCCCGGTGTATAAGCCAGTGCCAGGTCACGCTGGGTAACGCATGGCTTGGTGGCCTGAACACTGATTTTTCCGGGCGTTGGCTGACTGTGGTAGTTCAGTGCATCTTCGTGCATGGAATCTTTCGGCATGGTTCTCTCCACCTTTACAATTACAATGTTGTGCGCATGCTACAACTTGAAAACACATTTGAGCAGGGGAAAAGCATGCGGATTGGAATTGCCGGTGCCGGTGCGGTGGGGTGTCACTATGGGAGTCTGTTACAACAGGCCGGGAATCATGTCTGTTTGCTGGCACGGGGAGCGCACCTTAATGCGATGCGGGATACCGGACTTACCCATATATCGGGTGATGAACTACAGATTCTGAAGGTATCCGCCGATGATCATCCTTCCATCCTGAAGGGATGCAGCATTGTCATTCTGACCTGCAAAATGATGGATATCGGAATAATACTGAAATCCATGAAACCATATGTCAGCGAAGATGCATTGCTGGTCACATTGCAAAATGGCGTTGAAGCACCGGAAATGGTGGCTGCCGGATTTACCGAACATGCGCTTGCTGCCGGCACGGCATTTATTGGCGCACGCATCGAAAAACCGGGTGTTGTCATCCATTCTGCTGCTGGTGGCATACGGGTGGGCCTGTGGCAGCACGAGAAAAAAGGTGAAGAACTCTTGCGCTTACTGATTCAGGCATTTGCACAGGCCGGCATTCCCATACGCGAAGAGGCTGACGTGCGCCTGATGTTATGGCGAAAACTGTTATGGAATTGTGGATTCAATGCCATTACCGCGATGACACGCTGCTTTGCCAAAGACGTTGTGGCGAATAAGGAAACATTGACGATTGTACGTCAGGCGATGGAGGAAACCGCCGCAGTAGCGCGGGCTGAAGGCATTGAAATCGGCGAAGAGGATATCCGGAAACATATCCGGGTCACGCTGGAGATGGGTCCGGTCAAGACCAGCATGTGGCAGGACATTGACAGGGGGAAACAGACTGAGGTGGATTATATCAATGGCTTTGTGGTCAGGAAAGCGGAAGCCCTGGGTATGGGCGCACCCGCCAACCGGATACTAGCCACATTGATTCATGCGCTTGAGCCGGTTGGTTGACCTGCATTTACACCTCTGATAGAAACCGCGCCCCGTGCGGTTCCGCACTGCTGTATGACTGGAAACCGGGCGATTAGCTCAGCGGGAGAGCACTGCCTTCACACGGCAGGGGTCGCAAGTTCGAACCTTGCATCGCCCACCACCTTTTTTGTATCAATGTTATTAAATCCCACGCCAGAGACGGCTGATCGCATCAGTCGATGCGGGTGCGCTCTTCGATTTCCTGGGATGTTTTGCAATCAATACACAAGGTGGTAACCGGCCTGGCCTGCAAACGTTTCACACTGATGTTTCCACCACAGCTGTCGCAGGCACCGAAACTACCATCCTTGATGCGGTTCAGAGCCTGATCAATTTTTTTGATCAGTTTACGTTCGCGATCACGAATACGAAGATCAAAATTACGATCTGTTTCTACGGTAGCCTGATCCGTCGGATCAGGGAAGGCGGTTTGCTCTTCCTGGTGCATGGTCTGGATGGTTTGATTCAATCCGTCACCCAGTTCCTTGCGCCATGTGGTGAGCTGCTTCTCGAATTTATCGAGTTGTGTTTTGCTCAGCGCCATTTTAAACCTCCGGAATCCTCATGTGTCACTGTATCATGCTGTTATATTACTGCTGTGTACACTGATTTCACACAGGTATGCTAGATTTTAAGGCGGCGAACCTTAGCGATTCACTATCTTCGTGTAAATGCGTTTAACCTTGCATGATGCGGGATACGCATTATGACGTACAAGTCTGCTTGCAAACAGGGGGTTTCGACCGTATAGTGCCGCGCTCGCTGCCGGGAATTAATTGTGGTAACTATGTGCAGCAAATATTACATGAGATACTCGCTCCGGATGCGCATCCAGTTTCGGGGCAGATATACCAAGAGAGGCGCCGTGTATTACGAAACTATCTTTATCGTCA
>CAZJRL010000164.1:0-3029 GCA_964548425.1 uncultured Zetaproteobacteria bacterium
CCACGGTTCGGGTCGTTAGCTCAGCTGGCAGAGCAGCGGACTCTTAATCCGCGGGCCCACGGTTCGATCCCGTGACGACCCACCATATAACAGGGAGTAAGGTCTAGCGGTCTGTCGGACTTAGGGAAAATTTACTGTGCGGCAGGGAAGTGGCTCAAAATATCCTGATTTATCGTCACATAGTTACCACTATGCGCCTCAAAATCATGCTATTTTTGACTCACTTCCCCACCTGCCCGCTACAATCCTCCTAAGTCCGACAGGCTGCCAGCGCCTTGCTCCCCTTTTTGTAAGCTTGTGAACGATGCCAATGTTGGCTGCGTTCGCTACGTTTCACAAATATCGCTTGCAATGCGAGGGTGGCGGAACTGGTAGACGCGCAGGATTTAGGTTCCTGTACCTCACGGTGTGGGGGTTCGACTCCCCCCTCTCGCACCATTTGGAAATACTGGTGGATAATGAGCACGGGCTGTGCACAGCCCACGGAGGATTTGTATGATTCAGACGGAAATAAAGAAACTTGGAACGGATGAGCATGCGGTGAATGTGCATGTGCCGCAGACGGAGTATGACCGTGTATATGCCAGCCATGTCAAGAAAATGCAGGCAAAGCTCAAGTTACCGGGGTTTCGCCCCGGTAAAACACCAAAAGACGTGGTGGAAAAGAAGTTTGGCGCCAGAGCACATGAAGATACAGCTTCTGAACTGGTGCGAAATTATTATACCGAAGCGATTGAAAAGAGCGGGCTTACGCCAGCTATTCAGCCGGAACTGGAATTGCCCGCCGTGCAACCGGAAGCGGGTTTCCAGTTTACACTCAAGGTGGTGACATGGCCTGAAGTGAAACTAAAGAAGTTATCCAGATTATCCGTGATCGAAACCAAAGTGGAAGTCACGGATGCTGACATCCAGTCCGTGGTGGAGCGTTTGATGGGAAGTCAGGTTCGTTTTGAAGTCGAAAGAACCCGCATGGCGGAAACCGGTGATGAACTGACGATTGATTTTGCCGGGTTTGTGGGCGGCGAGGCATTCGAGGGTGGTCGTGGAGAGGATGTAAAGATGGTGTTGGGAGGCGGGCAGTTTATTCCGGATTTTGAAACACAACTTGAGGGTGCAAAGGCGGGTGAGGAACGTTCGCTGGATGTAACCTTTCCGGCTGATTATCAGCATAAACCTTTGGCTGGCAAGGCGGCACGTTTCGAGGTTCAGGTCAAGTCCGTGGGCAAGGCAGTGAAGGCATCCGATGAAGAGGAATTGGCCGGCATGCTGAGTTTTGATGATGCCGGAGCCTTGCGTGATGATATCCGATTCCGGCTGGCGGAAGAAGCTGAACAGGCAGGGTTTGAAACGAGTCGTGACGCAGCCTTTGACGCGCTTCTTAAGGCCAATGATATCCATGTTCCGGAGACGATGGTCAGGCAGGATATGCAGCAGACGCGCGAGCGCATACTTAAATCCATGCGTGAGCAGGGCATGGAAGCAGACCGGGATGTGTTTGATGCGCCGGAACACAGGGATGAGTTACACAAACGATCCACGCGGGCACTGGCGATTTCATTGTTGCTCAATGCTGTGCGCGAAGCACATGAAATCGTCGTCAGTGATGAGGATATGGAAGCCGAACTCGATCAGCAGGCAAAGCAGTATCCCGATGACCAGCATGATGCATTCAGGAACTGGATGCGTAGCCAGAAGGAGAAAATGGAGGGCCTGCGTAACAAGTTGCTTGAGAAAAAATGTGTAGAATGCATTATGGAGCAGGCTAAAACAAAACCGGTTCACATGAGTCTCGATGAATGGCAGAAAAAGCGGGATGCCACTGATACCGGAACCGGTGATGCCAGGGAGACCGCATGAATCTTGTGCCTGTTGTCGTCGAGCAGACCCCGAGAGGGGAACGTTCCTACGATATTTATTCACGTCTGCTCAAGGAGCGGATTATCTTTCTGGCCGGGCCGATTGAGGATCATACGGCGGATCTGGTTACGGCCCAGTTGCTGTTTCTTGAATCCGAGGCGCCGGACAAGGATATTTACCTTTATATCAATTCGCCCGGAGGCCTGGTGACTGCGGGTCTCGCTATCTATGACACTATGCAGTATATCCGTTGCGACGTTTCCACATTGTGCATGGGGCAGGCGGCCAGCATGGGGGCGCATTTACTGGCGGCGGGCGCTTCCGGCAAGCGATTCTCGCTGCCCAATGCCCGTATCATGATTCATCAGCCTTTGGGCGGTTTTCAGGGGCAGGCTACGGATATTGAGATTCATGCACGTGAAATTATCAAGCTTAAGGAACGACTTAACGAGATGCTGGCGGCGCATACAGGGCAGCCTGTCGAGAAGATTTCTGAGGATGTGGAACGCGATTTCTTCTTGACCGCCAAGGATGCATGCGATTACGGTTTGATTGACAAGGTTCTGACGCATCGTCCGGAAACGGCGGATGCCATGGAAAACGGTCATACCGGAGGTAAGGATGGCGGAGACTAAAGGAGGCGACTCCACTCTGTATTGCTCATTTTGTGGCAAGAGTCAGCATGATGTTAAGAAACTGATTGCCGGCCCGACCGTTTTTATCTGTGACGAATGCATCGAGTTGTGTAATGAGATCATTCAGGAAGAAATCTCCGACGATACAGAAAGAAGCAAGGATGAAAATGGCATACCTCGACCTGCCGACATCAAGGCTTTTCTGGATGATTATGTCATTGGACAGGAACAGTCCAAGCGCATGCTTTCCGTAGCTGTGTACAACCATTATAAACGCATTGAACACAACAAGAAATCGGATATTGAAATTGCCAAGAGTAATGTGCTGCTGTTGGGGCCGACCGGTTGCGGCAAGACACTCCTGGCACAGACGCTGGCGCGCCTGTTTGAAGTGCCATTCACCATGGCGGATGCGACAACACTGACGGAAGCAGGTTATGTTGGTGAGGATGTGGAAAATATTATCCTTAAATTGTTGCAGGCCGCTGATTACGATGTTGAAAAAGCCCAGCGCGGTATCGTTTATATCGATGAGGT
>CAZJRL010000165.1:0-2983 GCA_964548425.1 uncultured Zetaproteobacteria bacterium
CGGGTTCATGGCATGCGCATGTGTGAACGCATAAAGGCCAACGTGGGGCAGGGGTAAACTTCCAGCACCGATTCTTGCCCCGCCTGCAGCGTGGTGAGGTGGAGAAACCATGCCTTTTGATACGGGTTTGATCGCGCCGATACGGCTGAAGGTCAGTTTGCCCGGGCCTACGGATGCATCAATCCCGGTTGAAGTACCGGACAGAGTAATAGCTACACCCCTCGAATTGTGCAGACTCATGGTTACGCCGCCGACAATAGCAGACAAGGAACCACGCGTTGCTGTAAAATCACCATTCAGGTCATTGAGTGAATGAGCGCCGCTTACAACACCTGTCCCCTTGAAGTTGGATACGCCACCACCCAGGAACTGAAATCCCCTGATATTATAAGTTGCCGTCTTGCCACCCAGGGTCACGGTTGCAGCCCCTGTCTGGTAACCGATGCCCGCAGCGGCATACGTCAGATCTACACTGATTATTCCTTCCACCGCCAGTGCTGAAACTGGCGGAAATATCCATAGCATTACCGCCAGCATCCCCAACACAGCCTGCCGAAATATGTTTTCTGTTAACCGTGCCGGTACAAAAAACCGCCAGCTTTTGATTCTGTCATTCATCCCGTCTCTCCTTTACATCCCGTGCCATACATGATGACTTCGCAAAAACCCATCCTGCATCACATCATCCGCGGGACTTCCTCAGGCTGTTTATCCATCACCTTTGGGCTGATGAATTGGACGGTACACGAAAGATTTTCTTACACCCGGATTATTCACGAATCGGTGTGATGATCACGCCGGACATTTATTCGCAACGGATTTTTTCGATGGAGATCGTGGCTATGCTTACAAACGATTGAGGAAGGATTTGTTACGGATCAATGAACCAGCGAGGGCGCGCCAGTATTCATGAATAATCCGGGTTACGATGCTTTCCGCTCCTTTTTAGCACGAATGCGAGCCTTCTTGTCATCCATGGCATGGGCATCCCGCGTCTTTCTTGGTAAAGACCGGTAAATCTCTACCCGATCGCCGTCACGCAGTATGGTTGCCATCGTCACCAGTTTCCCCAATACGCCAAGCTTGTGAGCTGATATATCAATTTCCGGATGCTTCTCAAGAAGATGGCTCATGGATATGGCCTCTTCCACTGTCGTCCCTTCCGGGACATCCATTTCCTCCAGCGTTTGTTGATGTGGAAGTGCATAAGCCACCGTAATATTCATGCCTCCTCCTAGCCTGCAATATCTCATGCAAAACGTACAAAGCATTTTACCACAAAGTCACAAAAACACGAAGAATATAGAGAAAGGCCATAAGACAAACCCATGCAGGATTGATGCAAGTGAATTTAGTCGAATACTTTTACTTCGTGCCTTCGTGCCTTCGTGGTGCTTTATACAATGCCATCGCCCGCTTCTCAAACACATGCGCCATCGTCATACAGGCATGACCAAAAATCGGGGATGCCACGATGCCCAGCATCATACTCCTGAACTCAAATTCAATGGAGAAATGAACGCGGCATGCGGTTTCCCCGGTTTCCTCAAATGACCATACGCTTTCCAGGAAACGAAACGGACCTTCCAAAAGACGAATCTCAACCAGCTTTCCGGGGATGAACCGGTCAATCGTTCTAAATGCCTGCCGGATCCCCTTAAAATCAGCCACCAGTTCGGCAGTCAAGGCATCATCCTCCCGCGAAAGAACACGCGCATCCGCAACCCACGGCAAAAACTCGGGATAGGCGGCAATGTCCATGACCACATCAAACACGTGCATAGCCGGACAGGCAAGCAAGCGCACGTCATCGTAACTGGGCACCGGCTAACCCTGCCCTTTACCCATAAGTCGCGCCACAGCGTGTTGCCAAGTGGTTATATGCAAGGCGCGCTCTCTTGCAATGGTTGTTCCATTGTAAGAGAGCGTAACGCAGCGGATGGCCGCCTGGCAACACGCCCGAAGGGAACCCTTGCACACGAGCCATACCGGCGTTGCGGCGCTTGCCAATGGAACAACCATTATCTACGCACCGCGCCTTGGTCTGGCCCATGTGCAAGGGCTCTGTGACATGACTTATGGGTAAAGGTCAGGGCTAACCTGTATACGGATTGTTCGTTGCCGAAAACGCCATACGAACCGGTACGCCGGGAAGGTTAAAACGTTTACGAAAATCTTGCTCCAGATAGCGGCGATATGTCTTCCGCACTGCCCCTGGACGATTGCAGAATATCCTGATGAAAGGTGGGCTCGTTGCAACCTGGGTGCAATATTTCATACGCACCACAGCCCCGTCATCGCTGGGTGGCTGTTGCTTCTCTTGTGCCATTGTAAGCCAGCGATTCAACTCCCCTGTGTTCAGGGTCATCTGATTCCGCCGGGCGGCCTGTACTGCATGTTTAAGTAATCCCTTTACTCCCCTGTTCTGTTTTGCGGTAATACGAAATACGGAAATATCCGCCAGGCTGCGCATGTGGAAATCCAGACGTTCAGCATAATGCTTCCATGCAGCAGCATCCAGCAAATCAACCTTGTTCACCGCAACCAGCAGTGCACAGCCCTTTTCCTGCGCAAGACCCATCAGGCGCATATCCTGTTCTGCCACATCTTCACTGCCATCCAGTAACATAATGGCAGTATCCGCCCGTGCAAAAGCCTGCTGCGCTTTCAGGCGTGCCACGAACTCGATAGCATCCCGGATGCGGGCATGCCGCCGTTGCCCCGCCGTATCAACCAGGCGTACCACTCCTTTTCCTTCCTCATCCACATAAGGCATATCTACATCCACGGCATCACGCGTCGTGCCGGCCCGGGAACTGACGACCATGCGCTCCTGGCCCAGCCATGCGTTAATCAGTGTAGATTTTCCCACGTTCGGACGACCTATCACAGCAAGGCGGGCAACAATATTGCTTTCCAACTCGTGATTCACATATTGTTCGGGTGATTGTTTTTTGGGCAATCGTTGATCCAGAACATCCCG
>CAZJRL010000166.1:0-2968 GCA_964548425.1 uncultured Zetaproteobacteria bacterium
GTGCTATTGAACCTTATACGTAATGCATGTGAAGCCATGGAGGGAACGGAACCGGGTAATCGGGAACTGACCGTTGAGACGAATAAGATGGATGCTGATTATGTCAGGGCTTCGGTCCGTGATCATGGCCCGGGACTAACCACGGATGAAATGGAACATATGTTTGATGCATTCTTTAGCCAGAAAAAAGAAGGTATGGGCCTGGGACTTTCCGTAAGCCGCTCAATTATCGAGAATCATGGAGGACGTTTATGGGCAGAGACACTTCCCGAAACGGGGGCAATGGTTTGCTTTACCCTGCCGGTTGCCAAAAAATTATATCATGAACAGTGATCTAACGGTTTATATTGTTGATGATGATGCAGCCGTACGGGATTCCCTGTGTGAACTCCTGGCATCGGAGGGAATGCAGACACTGACCTATGCCTCGGCCGGCGAGTTTCTCAATGACTGTAATCCTTCCATGCATGGTTGCGCCCTGTTCGATGTGCGTATGCCGGAAATGAGCGGTCTGGAATTGTTGCAGCATAAAAAAGTCAGGGAAATTGCCATACCCGTTATTATGATTACAGCCTATAGTGATGTACCCATGGCTGTGAAAGCCATCAAATTCGGTGCTGTTGATTTTATTGAGAAACCCATCGATAGCGACATGCTGTTAAAATCCATTCGGCGATACTTCAGGGATCATCATGCGCAGCGGGTCAGGTATAAGAAACGTATTGAAAATGAAGAACGTCTGGCTCGACTGACCCCGCGCGAACGGGAAGTGATGGATTTGCTGGTACACGGAAAATTAAACCGGCAAGTTGCCGATGAACTCGGTATCAGTCCAAGAACCGTCGAAGTTCATCGCGCTGCCATCAAGCAAAAACTGCACGTACAATCCCTGTCTGATATGGTGCGTCTGGCGCTTTCAGAGCAATAGTCCGAAAATTTACTACACGGCAAGGTATTTCGAACACAATGTGCATTCAGTACATTGCGCTCAAAATAATGCCCGGATTTTATGTGAACAGACCCTAACCCGGCATATCCGGATCCGTACAGGCTTGAACCACAAAGACACGAAGACACAAAAGAAAGACAAACATATCCATCTTTGAAAAAAATTCGTTTGATCTCACCTGCGTTATCAATGTATTCATGAATCTACCCACCCTCTTTTTTCTTTATTCTTCGTGCCTTAGTGCCTTTGTGGTGAAATATCTTGTTCACTAGATTTCACGGATAAGAGACTAAGGAACCTCTGATGAATTTAGCAAGAACCCATCTGAATTGATCCATATCAAGGACAATCAAAGAGCAAATTATTCTAGTTGTCGTATACGTAGTTATACGTACGTGTTATTACATATGCCCGACAGGGCAGACTCCATATCCGCAGGGACAGGGAGATCTCAATTATCACAGGGAGGAAACATTATGCCAGGAATTAGAACCATTGTCTCATGTACGATTGCACTATTACTGACGGTTGTGTGGGCGTTGCCTGCATCGGCCAGTTCGTTACATGGGATCGCCAAGAAGGGAAAAAGAGTTTTTGATGCGAATTGCGCCGCCTGCCATCAGCCGGATGCGATCGGCAAGCCGGGCGTTGCGCCCTCATTAATCAGCCCGCAATTCTTAAGTATTGCTTCAGACAAGTTTCTGTCTGAAACCATCACCAAGGGACGTACAGGTACGGCCATGCCTGCCTGGGGCGATCAACTGGGGAAAAGGAAAATCAAGGCTGTCATCGCGTATTTGCGCTCACATGCCAGGGGTCCCAACCGTTCAAAAGCGGTGAATTCGGAGCGAAGAACAATGGGCAATGCAAAACTGGGCAAGGTCTGGTTTGATGGAATTTGCGCCCACTGTCATGGTATTTATGGCCAGGGTTATGCGGCCGACGGTTCCGGAACAGCCATCGGTGGCGTGGATTTTCTACGTACGGCTTCGGACGGGTTTATTCGTGAGACCATCATGTTTGGCCGGGACAATACGCGCATGCGGCCCTTTCACAATTCCGCAGCGCTGGCCAATCTGAACAAATCAGAAATTGATGATGTGATCAAGTACATGCGCACCCTGCGCATTCCTGAAGATTTATAAAATAAAAGAGAGGAGGAAACAACATGAAAAGAATCAAGGTTAACCGGCGCGACTTTATCAAGGGTAGCGCCTTTATTACCGCCTCGGCTGCTGGTGCCAGCCTGCTCGCGGGAGGCAATCCCGAGCTTGAGGCAGCGCCTGCCGTTGGCGAAGAGAATGATGAGGGGCGTAAGGAGTTCCTGTCCGCCTGTCCGTATTGTGGCGTAGGCTGCGGTACGCTCATTCAGGTGGAGAAAGGCAAGATTGTCTCCATGCGTCCGGACCCCAAACACCCGACCAACTATGGGCTGCAATGCATCAAGGGGCTGACCGCCGCCGAGCCGCTCTATACGGACCGTCTGGAAGGCGACTCCTACGTCCGTAATGACGTATGGAAGGAATGGAACAAGCCCCGTCATGGCAATCTGGAGTATGTCTCCAAAACCAAGGGTTCGTTCGATGAGAAGCACTTTACCCGTGTTCCGTACGAGAAGGCTTCCGAGATGGTTGCCCACAAGATTGCGCATCTGCATAAGAAACATGGTGGAAACTCGATTGCCCTGTACGGTTCCGGTCAGTTGACCGTGGAAGGCCAGTATCTGGAGAACCTGTTTATGAAGGGTATCCTGGGATCGAACACCATTGAGGCCAATGCCCGCATGTGCATGACCTCGGCAGTTACCGGCTACTTCAAGACCCTGGGTTCGGATACCCCGCCCCTGGCCTATGAAGATATCGAGCTCTCCGACATGGTGATGCACTTTGGTCACAATGCTCGCGAGTCGCATCCGATTGTCTATTGGCGCATTGCCGACCACAAGAAGAAGAAAGATATTCCCACCGTGGTCGTGGATCCGCGTTACACCGGCTCCAGTCAGGGCTATCACGATATCAA
>CAZJRL010000167.1:0-2929 GCA_964548425.1 uncultured Zetaproteobacteria bacterium
CACAATGATCTTATGCATGGATAACACTCCCTGTGTGTGAAGATTCTCGCATCATTACAATCGTTCCTTCATGGTCGTCCGTTATGTGCCCCTCTTACAGCTTCCGGACTGATGCTACAGTATATCCATGCTGCTGCGCACCGTAATCGTGCAGGGGCTGGTATCCCTGATGAACGATACCGCCAGCGAGATTGGTTTTCCCCTGCTATCCCTGCTTCTCACCGCAACACCAGGCGCAGAAGCGGTCACCCCTGCTCTGATCACGAGTGTGGTTGAGGCGGCATGCTGCTAATCAGTCTTGTCGATTGTGTATTCCTGCTCCAGTATAGCTGCCCGGCGGGAACGTCAGGAGCCTGTTGAACTGATGATTAATTGAAAGGAGTGAATAAAGCAATGTCGAATTTCGCGGACCGTGATGGTCTAATCTGGTTTGACGGTAAAATGGTACCGTGGCGTGAAGCTACGGTGCATGTGCTGACGCATACCCTGCATTATGGCATGGGTGTATTTGAGGGTGTGCGTGCTTACGAAGCCAAGGGAGGGACGGCTATCTTCCGCTTGCAGGCCCATACAGACCGGCTGTTCCGTTCGGCACATATCATGAATATGCCCATGCCCTTTGATAAAGAGACATTAAATGAGGCACAGAAGAAGGCCGTGTGCGAAAATAATCTGGCCTCGGCTTATATCCGTCCAATGGCCTTTTATGGTTCCGAAGGCATGGGGTTGCGTGCGGATAACCTGAAGGTACATGTCATCGTTGCAGCCTGGGAATGGGGGGCTTATCTCGGTGACGACGGTATTAACAACGGCATTCGTATCAAAACCTCATCGTATACCCGTCATCATGTGAATATCGCCATGTGCAAGGCCAAGGCAAATGGGCAATATATCAATTCCATGTTGGGCCTTTCCGAAGTTCAGCGTGACGGATATGACGAGGCATTGTTTCTGGATGTCGAGGGTTTTGTGGCTGAAGGCAGTGGTGAAAATATTTTTATGGTTCGGGACGGGGTCATTTACACGCCGGATCTGACCAGTGCGCTGGATGGCATTACGCGCGCGACGGTGATTCAGCTAGCCGAAGAATCAGGTTTCAAGGTTGTAGTCAAACGTATCACACGTGACGAGGTTTATGTGGCGGACGAGGCATTCTTTACCGGAACGGCAGCTGAGGTGACGCCAATCCGCGAAGTGGATGGACGTAAAATTGGTTCAGGCTCACGCGGCCCCGTAACGGAACAGTTGCAAAGCATGTATTTTGATTCCGTACATGGCCGCGATCATAAACACAAGGCATGGCTGTCCGCTGTGTGAAAAAAGATTGCGCTCTTTGTCCTTGCGCGCCCATTCATGGGCGCTTTGATGACTTCTACGAAGTCATCATGTGTAAGCATCTTCCGGCATGATTCGACAATCTTGCCACGGATAAAATGGGTGGCGAACTTTACATCTGCGAAATTTTGTCTAAAACTACAATAGTATGGTCGGTGAGGACGCATGGAAGTCTGGAGCTGGTATCATATAAAAGGAGGATGATGATGAAAAAAAATATCATGATGGTTATCCTGGGAATAGCTGCATTGGCTGCTATGCCCGCACAACAGTTATTGGCTGCACCGGCGACAACGTCGGGGGGCGGGAAGGTTGGTGAGCTGAAATGCCATACCATTCCCGGCACAGGCACAAATCTATTGATCCATTCCACGGTAGATGTCAAATGTACCTTTACGTCCTCAGCCGGCGAAACGGAGCACTACAAGGGTGAGACCGGTATCGGGCTTGGCATTGACCTGCATATCAAGCGTGAAGCGGAGTTTGCCTATGTGGTATTTGCTGCCGATTTCAAGAAGGGTACATACAAGATGGCCGGAAAATATGGTGGCGCCGGCGCTTCTTTTGCCCTTGGACGCGGTGTTGGCGGTGGCGCTCTGATCGGTGGTGGTAATAGCAGTGTTTCACTAACGCCTGTCGGAATTACGGCCACCAAAGGCTGGGGTACTCAGGGTGGATTAACTTATCTATTCCTGGAACCGGACAAGGCCGCTGACAAATAGGTATATCTGAATGCTATATGAGCATGAACGGGCCGGCCTTTGCCGGCCCTTTTCCTTGTAAGGTTAATGATTCCCGTGAGCTCCCCAAATATTTTCAAGGTACTGATCACGACCGGAATAATAACGGTAGAACCGGTAGCGAACTGGATTTTTCTCCGCATAATGCTGGTGATAATCTTCCGCTGGCCAAAAAGTTAACATTGGTACAATCCGGGTGACAATCGGCTTACTGAATCTACCGGAAGCTTCCAGTGCTGCCATGGATTGTTCGGCCAGCCGGCGCTGTCTTTCACTACGATAAAAAATTACTGTCCGGTATTGGTCACCACGATCCACGAATTGCCCACCTGAATCGGTTGGATTAATCTGCCGCCAGAAAACATCCAGCAACTGTTGATAGGAGACTTTCGACGGATTGAACTTAATCTGAACCGATTCGGCATGGCCCGTTCTTCCGGCCGAAACTTCCTCGTATGTAGGATTCTTCCCGTGTCCGCCGGCATAGCCCACCGTGGTGGAAATCACGCCTTCCAATCCATCAAACGGATGCTGCATGCACCAGAAGCATCCACCTGCAAAGGT
The DNA here is from genome assembly GCA_964548425.1 of uncultured Zetaproteobacteria bacterium. Taxonomy (GTDB): domain Bacteria; phylum Pseudomonadota; class Zetaproteobacteria; order Mariprofundales; family Mariprofundaceae; genus JAUZQZ01. Next base: position 2,640 of record CAZJRL010000167.1, read on the forward strand.
CGCCTGTTCCATATGACCCTGTGCCACCCGGGGGGCAGTTGTGGCATCCGTTGCCGGATATAATAGAAATAGAAAGATTAGAAGCAGGGCATTAGCACATCGCATCGGTTAAACCTCCTGCTATTTCATTCCCTCCTGAATCCTGAATATATTTGTCGTTTGTAGAAACGTTAGTCTGACGAGCCACTTGCAAAAGTCGTGAGCGGCAATCTGCTTCCCCACTTCGGCGTATTTTCAGGCTGAATTTTCGAGACATGGAACCACCATGCCCCTCAATCCAGCCTGAAAAT
>CAZJRL010000168.1:0-2902 GCA_964548425.1 uncultured Zetaproteobacteria bacterium
ATGGCGTTGCCCACGCCATATACATCGTATGTCATTTTATTCTCCATTCAATACACTGCACGAAAAGTGGGGACAGTTTACTTTCTTCCCCGGCAAAGCCGAATACAGGAAAAAGTGAAACTGTCCCCATTTTTCGTGCGTCAAGAATTATCAGCCCTGTCCCGCAACAGTCATGCCCGTGATTGCAACAGTGGGAACGGCGCTGCCGCCGAACCATGTCAGATCATCACCGAGGTGGGATATGTTCGCAAACATATCCTTCAGATTTCCGGCGATGGTAATTTCCTGCACCGGACGGGAAATCTTTCCATTTTCGATCAAAAAGCCTGATGCGCCTCTTGAATAATCGCCGGTGACGCCGTTGACGCCAAAGCCGATGAGTTCCGTAACCAGAAGACCGTTTCCGATCTCACGCAATATATTCTCCACAGTCTGGCGCCCCGCTTCCAGAATCAAGTTGGATGTGCCAATGGAGATATCACCGGTGAGTCCCCGGCTGGCATGGCCTGTGGGGGTGCTTCCAAGGCGGCCCGCGGCATAGCGGTCGGTTAAAAACCCGCGCAGTACGCCCTTGTCAATGATGGTTGTGGGGCGGCAGCGCGTACCTTCACCGTCGAACAGGCGGTTTCCCAATCCTTGCGGGTGATCGGGATCATCCACAATGTGTACGAAATCAGGGAAGATATGTTTTCCCTTCTGATCGGCAAGAAAGGATCGCTGTTGCAATACGGCGCGTCCGTTAATGGCGGAGACAAGATGTCCGGGCAGAGAGGCGGCCACGCGGGGTTCAAACACCACCGGCATGGCGCCGCCATCCAGGCCTGATGCGCCAAGCCTGTGCAGGGTGCGTTCCGCTGCTTCCCGGCCAATTTCTTCGGCTGCGCGTAAGTGTTCCACCGAGCGTTTCCTGTCCCATGCATAGTCGCGTTGCATACCAGCGCCTGTTCCGGCAATGACGGATACACTTAGTGCTGCCGATGATTTCTCGTATGCAGCGGCAAAACCGTCAGCAGATGCATAGGCGACATGTACTATGCCGAAACCGGCTTCCGCGCCTTCGCTATTGGTGATTTTATCTGAAAAGGATAGTGCTGTATCCTCACAGGCCAGTGCGGCCTGTCTGGCATCATCGGTATTCCATAAGGCATGCACTTGATGTTTTTTTCCCCATGCTTCCAATTCTCTCTGTGTCGGATGATCTGCACCCGCAGGGGGGACGGCATCGGGGTCTGGTTCGGAAATACGGGCCATTTCCATCACCTGTTCCACCAGAAGCTTCAGGCCCGCCCCGGAAATATCAGATGTAGATGCACTGGCAAATGCCAGCCCGTTCTTCTGTTCCACGAAGGCGCGCAGTCCCACGCCCTGTGCATCTTCGCGCTCTACCGATTCCACCTGGCCGTTGCGTACACGCACTGATTCGCCCGTATCGGCTACGGCCAATGCATCGGCATGACATGCACCGGATGTTTTTGCTATTTCAATTAATTGTTGCGACAGGGACTGAAGACGGTTTGTCATGCTTCTGCTCCTCCCACAATCAGTTCATCAATTCGAATCGTGGGGAGTCCAACGCCGACGGGGACGGACTGACCATCCTTACCGCAGGTGCCGACACCGGGATCAAGTTGAAGATCATTGCCGATCATGGATACTTTTTTCAGTACGGAAGGGCCGTCGCCAATCAGGGTTGCACCTTTCACGGGCGTTTTAATCTTGCCGTTTTCAACCAGGTAGGCCTCGGATGTAGTAAACACAAACTTGCCGGAGGTGATATCCACCTGTCCTCCACCGAAATTGACCGCGTAAATGCCCCGATCCAGTGATGCCAGAATATCCTCCGGTGAATCTTTGCCAGCCAGCATAAAAGTGTTGGTCATGCGCGGAAGTACCGGGTGCGCGTAAGATTCCCGTCTGCCATTACCTGTTGGCTGCATGCCCATCAGGCGGGCATTCTGTTTATCCTGTAAATAGCCGACCAGTGTTCCATCTTCAATCAGCACCGTGTGGTGGGTTTCAGTCCCTTCATCATCCACGTTCAACGATCCCCTGCGTTCGCTGATGGCGCCATCATCCACTACGGTCACGCCTCGTGCCGCGACCTGTTCGCCGATGCGTCCGGCAAAGGCAGATGTCCCCTTGCGATTAAAATCACCCTCCAGACCGTGCCCGATAGCTTCATGCAGCAGGATACCGGGCCAGCCGGGGCCGAGCACCACCGGCATCGGGCCAGCCGGAGCCGCAACCGCATCCAGATTGAGCAGGGCAATACGCACCGCTTCGCGTGTCAGCCGTTCGGCTTCGGGGCCTTCGAGCATGCGATCCAGCCCGAACCGCCCGCCACCGCCCGCGCCGCCGGTTTCACGCCGGCCATCCTGCTCGACAACAACGGAGATATTCAGCCGTACCAGCGGGCGGACATCGTGCAGGCGCGCACCATCCATACGGATAATATGAATGTCTGAAAATGAAGCGGACACATTGGCGAAGACCTGCACCACCCGTGGATCCATGCTACGGGCGAGTACATCCAGCCGTTCCAGCAAATTTTTTCGTTCACGCATGGAAGCAGCTATCGCAGGATTTTCAGGCCGATAGAGAGCATGACCCGGTTTGGAAGCATGGATGGCGACAGGCGTATTATTCTGCTCACTTCCGGCGATGGTCCGGGCCGCGGTAGCCGCTTCCATCAATGCGGTATGCTCCAGTCTGTCCGTATAGGCATGACCCGCGGCTTCCCCCTTGACGACGCGGGCGCCGATGCCCTGATGTGTACTGCTCGACACATGTTTGACACGGCCTTCTTCCAGCGCCAGCGATTCGGATTGCGAGTGCTGGAGATACAGATCGGCATCGTCCGCACCTGCGGGAATCATGGCGTTCAACATCTTGTTTAATGTGG
>CAZJRL010000169.1:0-2856 GCA_964548425.1 uncultured Zetaproteobacteria bacterium
ATAAAAATCAACTTTGATAACGGGTAATGGAATCAATCACTTCCTGTTTGGCTGCGTCCACTCCTTCCCAGCCCTTCACTTTCACCCACTTCCCGGGTTCCAGATCCTTATAGTGCTCAAAAAAGTGCTTAATCTGATCCAGCAGGAATTTCGGCATATCATTTGGCCCGCCAACATCTTCATACATCGGCTTCACACTGGATACAGGCACAGCCAGCACCTTGGCATCGAGACCCTTTTCATCCTCCATCACCAGCACTCCCACCGGACGGCATGGTATCACGCAGCCGGTAATCAGTGAGAACTTGCACACCACCAGTGCATCCACCGGGTCGCCATCTTCTGACAGGGTGTTCGGAACAAAACCGTAGTTACATGGATAATGCATGGCCGTATGCATGAAGCGGTCAACAAAAAATGCGCGTGATTCCTTGTCCAGTTCATACTTGACCGGATCAGCATGTTGCGGCACCTCGATAATCACGTTGATGTCCTCGGGTGGATTGTTACCGGCGGGAATTTTGCTGATGTCCATGAATGCTCCTTCATCTGAATATGGCGGAGATTGTAGGCATCCAACCGTTTGATACAAGCCATCTTTGATAGTAAACGTTATGCTTTGCAGGTGATTATCATCTCCATTTCCGAGCAGCTACTTTACCACCGCCGCAAGACAGGTGTTTTTTATGTCTATCCTGTTTCTACCGCGGCCGCCGGTTCCGGCAATATGAACGGCAGCTTCAGAACTCCGCTGGGCCGCCACCGCATCTGCGCCAGAATCGGGGAAGACATGCCGATTCTCACCACATTTTCCGGGCGCATTCCGACCGGCACCTACAATTCTGCATATGATGACCCTTTCCACGACTGGATTCTGACCCGTATTCTGTGGCTGGAAGGGATGGAAACAGGGAAAAACAGACGTGGCCGTGTGGACACAAAATCGCGCTTTATTTATATCCACGGCACGCCTGATGAGGAGAAAATTGGCACACCGGTTTCACATGGCTGCATCCGTATGCGTAATACGGACATGTTACAATTGTTCGAGCATACACACACAGGCGAAAGCGTCCGCATTTACGAATAGCCTGTTTTCGGCTAACATCCACCACCTTTTTTTAAGGAGTAATAATCGAATTGTTTAAACGTATTCTAGTGGCTAACCGCGGTGAGTGTGCGATTCGTATTATCCGTTCCTGCCGTGAACTTGGCATTGAAAGCGTGGCCATTTTCACCAAAGAAGACGCGCATGCACTGCATGTAAAAAAAGCGGATCAGGCCGTGCTCATTGGTCCGGACCCGGTTAAAAGTTACCTGAACATTCACCGTATCGTGGATATCGCCGTGGAAGCCGGATGTGATGCAATTCATCCGGGTTACGGATTCCTGTCTGAAAATCCTGAATTTGCCGAACGCATTGTTGATGCGGGTATCACCTATATTGGCCCGACCCCTGCCGCCATTCGTGATATGGGGGATAAAACGCGGGCACGGGCAGCCATGATTGCCGCCAATATACCCGTCATCCCCGGTTCGGAAGGCGCATTGTCCGGACTGGAAGAAGCTCTGGAAACCGCCGAATCCATGAAATATCCGATCATGCTCAAAGCAGCGGCAGGCGGTGGCGGGCGCGGTATTCGCCGATGTGATACCGCGGAACAATTGAAAGAAAATCTTGAAATCACACAACGTGAAGCCATGGCTGCCTTTGGCGATGATGCCATATTCATGGAGAAGTGCATTGTTCAGCCGCACCACATCGAATTCCAGATTCTTGCGGACACACACGGTCATGTTGTTCATTTATTCGAACGTGACTGTTCCATCCAGAGGCGCAATCAGAAGCTGATTGAGATTGCGCCCAGTAATTTCATTGACGACGACCTGCGCTCCCGTATGGGAGAAATGGCTGTCACCGCAGCACGTGCCGTGGGCTATGTTAATGCCGGCACGGTCGAATTTCTGGTCGATGCGGATCACAACTTTTATTTCATGGAAATGAACACACGCCTGCAGGTTGAACATCCCATTAGCGAAGCCATTACCGGCAAGGATATTGTCGCCGAGCAAATTAAAATTGCATCCGGCCTGCCGCTGGATTTCACCCAGGATGATCTGCAGCTCTCCGGCCATGCCATCGAATTCCGTATCAATGCCGAGGACCCGAAAAATAATTTTCTGCCCACACCGGGACGCATCACACGTTACCATTCTCCCGGCGGTTTCGGTGTACGCGTGGATGGTTGCGTGTACCCCGGGTACATCATTCCGCCCTTTTATGATTCAATGTGCGCAAAACTGACGATCTGGGCTCCTACCTGGCCACTGACCGTAACCCGCGCCTGCCGAGCGCTCAATGAGTACGATATTCGCGGTGTGCGTACCACCCTTCCCCTGTACCGCTACATTGCGCAATCCGGTGAATTTGGAACAGGCATATTCCATACCGGATTTCTGGAAGAGCATCCGGAACTTCTGGAATATCAGCCGTTTGAACAGCGGGAGGATATTGCCGCTGCCGTTGCCGCCGCCATTGCAGCGCATGCGGGGCTTTGACAAAAACCAAATGCATTCACCACGAAGACACAAAGACACAAAGCGAAGGACGCCGCGGATTAATACAGCCGTCAATCAAGTTCATTATTCAAGTCCAGATCAAATAGACACTTTGGACATGCATATCCATAAAAGAATTCTTTGTGCCTTCGTGTCTTTGTGGTGAATATTTTTTAGGAGTTCTCATGACCAAACGAAAACTGGCGATTACTGAACTGGCGTTGCGTGATGGTCACCAGTCTCTGCTCGCCACACGCATGCGTCTGGACGATATGCTGCCCATTTGTGAAAAACTGG
>CAZJRL010000170.1:0-2853 GCA_964548425.1 uncultured Zetaproteobacteria bacterium
TTTCACTTAACATGGCGCGATCCAGCAACAGTGTGTGCGCCTGCTGGTAAAGCCATGGAGAAAGTGCGATGGCAGGCAACAGCGAGGTCAGAATAATCAGGCCGTACCAGGCAGTACGTAGCGGTATTTTTCTGAAAATAGCCAATTTATTCTATTACTGACCAGAGGCCCTGAGAATAAAGCGCTGATCAGTATATGCAGCCAAATCCTCAGGCACATCTTTCCAGAGGCCCATTTCAACCATGACATCGGCCATGGCGCGAATCCGTGCATCGGTCGGAATCATATCCGTATAATCAATCCAGTCCGGCGGGTCGGTCAAGACCTTTTCAAATACGGCGGCACTGGAACCGGTATAGTCTTCACTCATCACTGCCGCTTCATGCGGATGATGCTCAATAAACATGCCACCTTTCTTTAGTGCCGTGATCAGCTCCCGCACCTGATCCGGGTGATCCTTGATGAAGGCATTGGAAGCGAGAAAGACATGATCCATGTGATCCTTCCAGATGTTCGGAGAGATGGATGCCATCCAGCCAACATTAAGCGAGATCGACTTGTTGCCTTCCGGTTCTCCAACCACAAAACCGTCAATCTCACCGCGTTTGAGCGAGGTAATCATATCGCGTGGCGGCATGCCGACCACTTTTACGTCTCCATAGGGCACGCCATGCTGTTTCAATGCCAGATAGAGCAACACATGATGCTGAGAGTATATGTGCGGCACAGCGATGATCGTTTTATGCCCTTTCAGTGCAGCGATGCTTTTATACTTTTTGGACAGCACAAAACCATTGCCGTTGCGATCTGCCATCATGATGATTTTTGCCGGCAGCCCTTCGCGGATCATATTCATCGCCAGTGGCGATAAAATGAATGTACCGGCCAATTTACCACTCTTCATGTCGTTGACCACATCATTCCAGTCATGGTTTTGAATCGTTTTCAGGCGAAATGTGGTCAGGTCGTTCTGATACCTTTTTTCAACAATGGCCAGCGAGAGATGGCCGCCGCAGATCAGTTGCCCTATTTTGACCTCCGGCCTGGACTGCATCGCCACATCATCACTATTTTCACTGCTGCAGGCTGCGGTTAGAAGGCCGACAGCGAGCATTGCGATTAGGGGAATGATTGGAAACCTTCTTTTCACGATCTTCTCCATGGTAGTACCTGCATTATTTAGCGGTGGTGTTTCGAGGCTTCATGAGTTTCAAATATTCACGGGCGATCTCCGCTTCCGGGCTGTCCGGATGCAGCCTTCTCAAGCGCCTGAATGCACTCCTGGCGTCGCTTGAATGGCCAAGCGCCTTGTAGGTCAAGCCAAGCTTGAGCAGCGCCGCTCCATGTTTTGAGCTTTTTGGAAATTTATTGATGACCTCTTTGAATGCCTCTTCGGCCTTGCTGAGCTTCCCCTCTGTAAAATAGGATTCGCCCAGCCAGAAATGGGCCATGTCGGCAAGCCTTCCTCGTGGATAAGTTGTCAGGAGTTTATTAAACGCCGCATTGGCTTCATCATAGCGCCCGCTTTTCAATGTCAGAAAGGCTGTTTTATAGCGTTCCTCCTCATCCCGCAGCGCCTTGATGGCAGCCTGCGGGTCAGGTTTTGGCGTTGCTTCAGGGGGGGGCGCAATCTTGGCAGGCGCCTTTATCGGCTTCTTTGTCGGTTTTGGTACGGGTTTTTTGGGAGTTGGAATGGTTCTTCTATATTCTTCAATGGTTTCTTTCAAACTTACAATAAGGCCCTTCAGGGAGTTTATTTCCATTTCCAGGGCTGCCAGATTGATATCATTCTGAGAAAAACGTTTCTCCAGAATCAGGTTTTGCGCCCGCTGTTGCTCAATAAGCTGGATCTGACTCGCCTGCCTGCCATCGAGCTCCTTGAGCTTTGACTGAACTTTTCCTTTGTCCTGTAACCAGCCCTCCGGCGCCTTTTTTGGCGCGCACCCAGCGATAAACAGGGTAATGGCTATGACCATCATGACTACACGATACCGGCTTGTCGAAGACATGTGGAAAAATCGTATCAGCTTATTTGGGTACATGGTCAGCTCCTGAGGAATACATTGTATGAATGAGCAAGTCTTGCGCCAAAGGCATTGAGGTCTCAAATCATACTCATTCCTTTTGAAATCAATGCGGATGTCAAGCCGGACCTGGCCGTGGCGAATGGCACCTCCTCCAATGTCACCGTTCTGTTGAATACCTTTCCGGATAGCACCGCCCCGGCTGGAACCATCGTCATCGATGCGGGCAATGCCTCTACAAATTCCACCGCCGTGACTCTAACCCTCACGTGCACCGATGACGTCGGTTGTACGCAAATGCAGTTCTCCAATGATAATTCCACCTGGAGCACGCTGGAGACGAATGCCGCCAGCAAGAGCTGGACGCTTGCGTCGGGCGCCGATGGCGTGCGCACCGCGTATGCCCGTTTCAAAGATGCGGCGGGCAATCTCTCCACCGTCGTGAATGACCAGATTACGCTCGATACAGCACCTCCGGCAGCCCCGTCGATTACTGCTCCAGCAAATAATACGGTCACAACCAGCACCGCATCGCCAACGATTTCCGGCACGGCGGAAGCAAATGCAACGGTAACGGAAGGCGCGGCATCGCTGGGGATAGTGACCGCTACAGGCGGCAACTTCTCCCTGGCGGGTGGTGCAACCCTCTCTGAAGGAGTCCACAGCTTCACGGCCACCTCCACCGATCCGGCGGGAAATGCCGGTCCTGCATCAACGGCAATCACATATACGGTGGATACCACTGCCCCGGCCATCACTACGCCGGCTAATATGACCGTGGCGGCTACCGGAGCCGCGGGTATAGCGAAAACCAATGCAGCCATTACGG
>CAZJRL010000171.1:0-2834 GCA_964548425.1 uncultured Zetaproteobacteria bacterium
ATGGAAGGATTTTTTACGACTTCGACACACATAGCACTCTCCGCATTTAATATAAACCGTAATACCTCAAGAGAAGTCAAATAAAAAAAACGCCCCCACCGGAATGAAGGCGCTTTCACCTTAATGTGCCTGTGAGGGCCTAGGCATGAACGCCCAGTTCCGCGCGCCAGCCGGGATACAGCTTGTCGGCATCCTGCGGGAAGGACTCGAATGCACGGGCGAATTCCTTGTGAGTCTTGGCAAACTCAATCGGGTCCGCACCTTCGGCCCAGCACTGATAAGCCTGATCCAGTGACCGGCCACCGGCAGCAGGGCTGTCGATATGGCCAAACGCACCGCCACCGCAGGTATTAATGACATTGGCATGGCCGAGGTTGGCGAAAAAGCCGACCAGACGAAGTGCATTCATACCACCGGAAATAATCGGCGTGGTTGCCTTCATGCCATACCAGTTCTGATGGAAATAGGTACCCTGACAGTGATCACGTTCCAGCATGTAGGCCAGCACGCGGTCATCACTGCCGCCTTCCATCTTGCCGTAGCCCATGGTGCCGGTATGAATGCCGGAAGCACCCATTAAACGCGCCATTTTCATATGCACCAGCATGGTGTAACCGCGCGGATTAACCTCGGAGGTGGCCATGCCGTGCCCTGCGCGATGATAGTGCAGGAAGGTATCAGGAAAATTGCGGCGGGCTGTGGTAATGCCTACCGGACCGGCCACAAAACCGTCTACCAGAAAGGCCAGGTGGGTCTCACTGTTGTATTTGGCAAACGTTTCAAGGATAAACTCGGCACGCACCTTCATTTCTTCCGGATCGTCAGCCGTGATATTGGCGGAGAAGAACTTCACCTCTCCGGTTTCCTGCTGCGCACGGTCCATGGACTGTGCGACCTTCGGCATCACTTCCCTGGTCGGGCAGAATGGCTGGTTAGCCTGCGGCTCATCATTCTTGATGAAGGTGCCACCGAGCCAGAAATCATAACATGCCTTGGCAAACGGTTCCGGACGCAAACCCAGTTTGGGTTTAATAATGGTGCCGGCAATGTAGCCGCCGTCTACTTCCGGGCGTCCCATGGTCTTCCACATATCGGAGATATTGGTAGCCGGGCCATCGAAGTTCCTGACCATCATTTCCGGCACCATAAAGTCGAGCAGACGCAAACCGATGATGTCACCCATGCCCTGGTTGTTGCCGATAATCATTGAAGTCATGTGCGCAATGCCATGCTTGCCATCCAGCAAATTGGTATCGAACAACTCAACCGGATAGGCCACCTTCATCAGGCCGCCCTTCTCGCCAAAGGCAGATTCATCGATCTCGTACACCTTGGCATCTACGCCGAGTGTAAAATCATCGGTGGTGGATACTTCCACATTGGTGCCGGTAGAAGATTCGGCTGCCACGTGAGCAGCGGTTGCCAGAAAACCGAGGCCCGGCTGCGGCAACAGGCGGTAGGCTGTAAGCAAATGTTTGCCGCCTGCGATCAGGTCCTCTTCCTTGAGGCTTAAATCGGAATAACGGTTGGATTGGTCTAATGCCATATTCTTTTCCCCTTTTTTGAGCCTGCATCATTTGTGATGATGCAGACTGGTTGGTTTCAAGGTAACCCGTCGGGGGTTCCCTCCGCAAGAAAGGAGCATACGCCTCTTTCGCGGTGACGGGAATAGTGGGCTTATGCTTCCATCATGTAAAATAAAAGGTTATGATTGTTTCCATAACTTTTACTTATGGTGGTGTGGCCATGCATCTGACGCTGAAGCAACTACAAATTTTTGAGGCAGTCGCCAAACACCGGAACTATACCCAGGCTGCCAAGACACTGTTCCTCACCCAGCCGGCCGTGTCCATGCAGATCAAAAAGCTTGAGGAACAGGCAGGGCTGGCTCTGTTTGAACGAAGCGGCAAACAAACGCATATCACCGAAGCTGGCCGGGAACTGCTGCACTATAGTCATAATATTCATCAGCAACTGGAGGAAGCCAGCCGGGTTCTGGACGAACTCAGGGGCATCAAACGCGGTCACTTGCACCTGACTATGGCATCCACAGCCAATTATTTTGCTCCCCGATTGCTTGCTACATTCTGCGATCGATTCCCCGAAGTTCAGGTCAGCCTTGATGTTGTGAACCGCGACGGACTCCTGAAATCGCTGGAAGACAACACTACGGATATTGTCATTATGGGAAAACCACCGGCGGACATGGCCGTTAACTATGAAGTCTTTATGGAAAATCCGCTGGTAGTCATTGCGCCCCCCTCGCATTCATTGTCCACACGCAAGCATATTCCACTGGAGGAACTGGCCAGTCATCCCTTCATCGTGCGCGAGCGAGGATCAGGCACCCGTGCCGCCGTTGAACGCTTTCTGGCACAACATGATATTGAGCGGCCCAGTGGCATGGAAATGAACTCCTCCGAAGCCATTAAACAGGCGGTGCAGGCGGGACTGGGACTGGGTGTGGTATCCCTGCATACTCTGGAAATGGAGTTAGCGCTGAAACGGCTGATGACTCTGGATGTTGAGGACTTTCCCATTATGCGCCACTGGCGTATCGTTTATCGTAAAGACAAACGCTTCTCAACCGTCGCTCAGGCATTCCATGATTTTGTGATTAGTGAGGCCGGGCAGATACTCAGGCCGGTGCCTGCCAACCCGGACTGCGCATGAGCATAAGTACTGTATATAAACCGTGCATGTGTAATGTGAAGACGCAAATATTGTACCTATGGACATGAAACATCTGTGGTGCAAAGTACGATGGTTTATCCCGATAATCAGTTTTACGCTGGCATTGCTGGTAGCCTGTCTCGTAACATCTTCGTCTGGAT
>CAZJRL010000172.1:0-2820 GCA_964548425.1 uncultured Zetaproteobacteria bacterium
TGTGTTTTTTCCCGGTCTGAAGGGGCAGGCAATGCCACCACATTACATCCGCGTGGATTCAGCGGATCCAGAAGGCGCTTGATGGTGCCGCCCTTGCCTGCAGCATCCCGCCCCTCAAAAACAATAACAATACGCAGACCCTGATCCTTGACCCAGTATTGAAACTTCACCAGTTCCTCATCAATCCTGGCCAAAGCCTTTCTATATTCCTTATCGGAAATCTTTTTATGATGCTGGCTACCTGCTGTGCGTCCGGACATAAACTAGGACCTGTTAACACTAATCATGATCGTGATGACGAGGGCATTTTTGTGGCAATGCAAGGCATTTCGAGCGAAGTGTGCCCGAGGCACATGAGCGAGAAATAACGCAGCAGAACACAAAAATAGTCCGCCCCGCAGGGCTGTGACCGAAGGAAATGCCCGTGGTGCGTCCCAAATGAGACCATTCGGCGTACTCCCCCAGGGGACTCTCTCTTGCGCAATTCACCTTGTCGTCGTTCATTCGGATTCACCAAACTTCTCTCCTCGCGCCTTGACTGGCCTCATTTGGGACAGCAGCGCCTCGTTCATAATTCATGTTAACAGGCCCTATTTCCCCCGCTTGCCTGACAACAAGGATTGTACGCAGCGGCTGAGAAAAAACAAACCACCCCGGCAATAATAAAACCCGCCAGCTTTGCAACTGACGGGTTATGTGAAATAAAGGGAACAGTGTTTTACTTAATCCGGATTCACTCCTCGTGCGAATAGCTCTTGATGATGTAGCCGCCGGATTTTTCATCCAGTTCCAGTTTCAGCAGCCCTCGCGCCTGCGCCTCTTCCAGCAACTGACCGAAGCTGCGGAAGCCGTGATAGCTCTCCGAAAAGCCGGGGTGGCGGCGCTTCAGGGTCTGTTTGACCATTGAGCCCCAAACCTTTTCCTCCTCGCTGCGCTCTTTAAACAAGCCCTCGAGCGTGGCCATGACCAGATCAATACCCTCCTGCTTCAGCGCATCCTCACCTTCCGGGGCCGCTTTGGCTCTGGCTTTGGTAGATGTTCGGCGGCGTCTGGCCTTGCCCTTTTTCTCTGATTCACGCACCAGATCATCGTAGTAGATGAACTCATCGCAATTGGAGGTGAGCAGGTCGGAGGTGGAGTTTTTTACGCCCACGCCGATCACCAGTTTGTTATTTTCGCGCAACTTGGAGACCAGCGGTGAAAAATCTGAGTCTCCGGAGATGATGACAAAGGTATCCACGTGCGCCTTGGTGTAACAGAGGTCCAGTGCATCAACGACCAAGCGGATATCAGCCGAGTTCTTGCCACTCTGGCGCACGTGCGGAATTTCGATCAGTTCAAAGGCCGCCTCATGCATCGGCGCCTTGAAATCCTTGTAGCGTTCCCAGTCGCAATAGGCCTTCCTGACCACAATATTGCCCTTGAGTAGCAGGCGTTCAAGCACCTTCCGGATATCAAAAGCAGCGAACTTGGCATCGCGCACGCCCAACGCCACATTCTCAAAATCACAGAACAGAGCCAAACTTCTGGTGTTGTTATTCTCACTCATATCGTCCTCCATATTTTCCAGTTGATCGCGTCCTGATCAGGCGACATCTTCCAGACGCTCCGTCAGCCACATCTTGCTCACTGACTGGCGGATAAGCCGAGTCGCCTGAATTCTCTGCCCAGGCGTTGAATCTCAGATCAGACGTGCCATCTGTACGCCGATCCAGGTCAGAACAAGACAGACGAACACCTGCCCCAGCACATTGGCCGCCGCCAGTGCGAAAGAGCCGGATTGTAGCAACCTTATGGATTCCAGCGAATAAGTGGAAAAAGTGGTAAATGCACCCAGTAATCCGACGGTAATGGCAAGACGCAGCAATTCTCCGGTAGTTGAGCGTTCAATCAGATAAACGAACAGAAAACCGAGCAAAAAGCTTCCCAGTGCATTCACCACAAACGTCCCCCAGGGAAATGCTCCAGCCGATGTCCGTTGCACTGCTCCGGCCAGCAACCAGCGCAACGATGCGCCAACCGCACCACCAGCCGCAACAGCCAGTATATGTCTCATCCAACCCATCCCTGCGTTTCCATTGCGTCCGGGATAATACATACCCTTCCGGCAGATTCCACCTGACCGCCAACACACTACACCTGACTATACTTGCATCCTGACTGGAACCATGATGGTATTCCGCAAACACAGGGATGGGGTTCCCTTATTGCCATCGTGCTAATGACTCCTGCATATCCCATTCACGGGAAGGAGTATTGTATGGCTGTAGGTATTGCTGAACTCATCATTATCTGTCTGCTGGTGGACTGGGGGTTCCGCCAACTCAAAATGCCCGGACTCATCGGCATGCTACTCACCGGCATTGTTTTCGGCCCTTATGTGCTGGGCCTGCTATCCCCGAATCTGTTGTCCATTTCACCGGACCTGCGTCTGATTGCCCTGATTGTCATTCTGTTGCGTGCGGGACTTGAACTTAGCCGTGACACCTTGAATCGCGTCGGACGCATGGTGTTATTGCTCTCGGCCATTCCGGCCATTCTTGAAGGGGTCACCATCACCCTTCTCGGTCCGCATTTTCTTCCGCTGACATATATGGAATCAGCTATTCTGGGTTCTATTCTCGGCGCCGTTTCACCGGCCGTAGTCGTGCCGCTAATGATTGATTTTATGCAGAAGCGCATGGGTGCGGAAAAGGGTATCCCGACGCTGGTGCTGGCCGCCTCCTCCATTGATGACGTATTCGTTATTGTGGTTTACAGCGTGCTCATCGGCATGTACACCGGCCAGCATGTCAGCATCGGCTGGAAACTGGCAGGCAT
>CAZJRL010000173.1:0-2807 GCA_964548425.1 uncultured Zetaproteobacteria bacterium
ATGGGGCGAATAATGCCGGTTTCCTCGGCCAGAGGGATGAACTCGGCGGGCGAGATCAGACCCAGCTTGGGATGATTCCAGCGGATCAGCGCTTCCACACCGACGATGCAGTTGTCATCCAGACTGTGTTTGGCCTGGTAATGTAGCGGGAAAGGTGATGTTTCATCTTCATGCGCAAACGCATGCTGGCTTTGATAGTACAGTACCAGTTTCTTTTCGTCGGCAGCTTTCGCCAGTTCCTGCTCTATCCACAGGCGGCGCTTGGATGCTTCTTCCATGGCGCTGGAGAAGTAGTGAGTGTGCGTATGATTCTGTTTAGCATGGTACATAGCCGTATCGGCATGCTTGAGCATGGTCTCGCTATCCTCGCCGTCCTGCGGAAAGATTGCGATGCCGATACTGGAATCCAGTGTAAAATCCTGCCCGCCCATAAGATGGGGCTTATGCAGGGAGGAACGGATTTTTTGCGCCACGACCATGGCCGTATTGGCATCCACCTCCTGCAACAATACCACGAATTCATCACCACCCATGCGTGCTGCCGTATCCGATTTACGTAGAATAAGTTGGAGTCGTTCGGCGGTTTCTTTCAGTACCTGATCACCGCAGAAATGTCCCAGCGTATCGTTAATGAACTTGAAGCGGTCGATGTCAATGTATAACAGGGCTGCGCTACTTTTATTCCGTTTAGCGATGGCAATAGCCTGATCAGCGCGGTCGGCAAACAGCCGACGATTCGGCAAGCCGGTCAGGTCGTCGTGGTAAGAGAGCCGGGAAAGCTTCTCCTCGGCCTGCTTTCGCTCAGAGATATCCTGTACGAGGACCTGCACGGCGGGTGCTCCCTCATAGGTGATAGGCGTAGTACGCACATCAGCCCAGAAGAAGCTTCCGTTCCGGCGCAATAGCCGCTCTTCGACCGGAGGTAAACACTCACCCCGTTGCACACGCTGAATATGCTCAATCACCATGGGGCGATCCTCTTTGGCGATAAAGCTCAGTGCTTTTCTGTCAGACAACATGTGGACATCTTCCACGCCAAGCATGGTTGCCATGACCGAATTGGCAAAACGCACCTTGCCTGCCTGGTGGATAAAGATACCCAGTGGCATGGCCTCAACCAGGGTGCGGTGCTTTTTCTCACTTTGTTCCAGCGAGAGGCGGGAATGTTCGCGTACCAGCATCTCGGCCATAATTTCCTCAACCTGGCGGCAAAAGTCGTGAAATACATCCGGTATGACTGCGTCCGGCTTGAGTTTCAGGCAGAGCATCCCCAGCCGTTCATGATCATGCAGGATGGGCATGCACAGATAACCCGCATCCGGTCCGCCTCTTTCGAGCAGCCGGGCTTCCTTCGGCCGGTGCGGATGGAAGATGGGATTGCCATTTACAATGGCCTTGCCGCACAGGCATTCACCGGCAGGCATCTGTGCACAGCGCGCTTTATCTTTTTCACTCCAGCCGTGAAAGACAGCCAGACGCATTATTTCTCCATCTACGAGAAAAATGGCGCCTGCATCAAGGAATGCCCAGGAATTACTGAACATACAGCCCAGTATCTTTTGCAGTCGATTATGCAGTGAGTTTCGCTTCCGGCTGGTGGCGTGCAGCGTCAAAAGTGTGTTCCGTACCCATTCCCGTTGCTTGCGCGCTGTCAGATCGCGCAGAATAACGGAAATCCGCCTTTCCTTTCCTGTGGTAAATGAGTTGATTGTAACCTCGCAGGGAAAGACCGAGCCATCCTTGCGCTGTGCCCGAATTTCCCGTTCGCGGCCCATGATATCGTGTTGGTTTCCACTTATTTCCTCACCGAACCATTGTACATGTGTTTCACGGATTTCCTCCGGCACCAGATCATGCACGGAAAGTCTGTCCCATTCCGCAGGCTGATAGCCAAACAGTTTGCTGGCGGTAGCATTGGCGAGCAGGATACTTCCCTGATCATCCATCAGCAGGACGGTTTCATTTGCATGGTCAATAATACTGGACAGTTTATGCCGCTCACCTTCGATTTCCCGGGTTTGCTCCGCGACTTCCAGCCGTAGCCGCTCGCTATAACGGCTGCGGTTATAGGCGAGATACGCCAGTAGCAGGCTGAGCACGCCAACCAGCCACAGTGTCCAGACGGGGTCAGTGGATGTAAACCGCCGCAACAGGGCAGGTATGGCTCGGGTGCGCACCTCGAAATCAATCCCGTTCAGGGAAAAACCTCTATGCCATGTCAGTTCTTTTTCTATGCTTTTGATCTGTGATCGGTGCTCGTAGAAGCGGCTGAAATGCCCATCCCGGATGATACCGGCCTCGATATTCATGTCTGCTACAGGTGTGTCTGCGATAGCGATCATGCTTCGGATGTTCCAGTCATTAACCAGATAGCCGGTACCATGCGCACCGGAAACAGCAAGAATAATACGCGTCAGCCAGCGGTGTTGTTGATTTTGCACCTCCTGAATGTCCGGCGTGTTTGATGTCAGACCGTGCAAATGTTGTAAATTCAGCGGTGGATCAAGTCTTCCCGCGCCATCCCGGCTGACGGCCTGAATTTTGCCCCGGCTTTCGGGCGGAATGATGGCAATGGCGGCAAGTGCATCGGGATGCGCAACCAGCATGACGTGCGCAAAGTGCCGGACCTTGTCCTCCTCGAGGTCTGCATGCGCTAATATTTCATTTCCGAGCAAGGTGCCGATAGCTAACGATGTATTGAGATACTGTTTGAAAATAGCGCGAATGGCTTCGAGCTTGGGCTGGCTTCGGAGAGCGATTTCGATTTGCATGGATTGCGTATCCATATCACGTAACCAGCCATAGGC
>CAZJRL010000174.1:0-2806 GCA_964548425.1 uncultured Zetaproteobacteria bacterium
GTGCGGCGATAATGCGCGTGCCGTACAGGTACTGGAAAACAAATATGGACCAGTGGGCGTATTTATCCAGAATCAGGTTGGCTTTGGGGTGATGCCGCTCCAGAAAGGGGATAGATTTGATAATAGACATACCTTTCCAGCGGCCCAGCGCGAAGAACACAAGATGGCCGGCAAATGCACCCGATGCGGCAACCACAATTACTTTCCACGGCTCCATGATGCCGGCGGCAGTGAGTGCGGCCGCCGCGACAAAGACTGATTCTCCTTCAATGAATGTCCAGATAAAAACGGCCCAGTAGCCATATTGTTCAACGATATGCTGTGCCCATTCCATTAGAGCCTGACCGGAATACCCAGGCTGGCCAGGTATTCTTTGGTTTCAGGGATTGAGTGCTCACCAAAATGAAAGATGGATGCGGCAAGTACAGCATCGGCTTTGCCTTTCGTTAACCCGTCAGCCATATGCGCAAGTGTTCCTACACCCCCTGAGGCCACAACATTGGCTGAAATATGTTCGGCTACGGTACGGGTTAACGGGATGTCATAACCCTGTTTGGTGCCATCGCAGTCCATGCTGGTAAGCAGAATTTCACCGGCACCGTAATCGCTCATTTTTCGCGCCCATTCGATCGCATTGATACCTGTGGGGTTGCGTCCGCCATGCGTAAAACATTCCCAGTGATTTCCGTCCTTCTCCGAGGATACTCGCCTGGCGTCAATGGCAACAACGATAGTAGAGGAACCAAAACGTTCGGCTGCATCTTTAACCAGTTCCGCATCAAGAATCGCAGCCGTATTAATGGATACCTTGTCTGCCCCGGCATGCAACAGGTTTTCAATATCCCCCAGTGTTTTGACACCACCACCCACAGTCAGCGGCATAAATACATGTTCAGCCACATCGGTGACCATATGGTACAGTGTGTCCCTGTTTTCGTGTGAGGCACGAATATCCAGGAAGCATAATTCATCGGCGCCCTGTTCGTCATAGCGGATAGCGGCTTCCACAGGATCGCCGGCATCCACGATATCGACAAACTGCACGCCTTTGACTACGCGTCCATGCGCCACATCGAGGCAAGGGATAATTCTTTTCGATAACATCAGAATGAACCACAAAGACACGAAGACACAAAGAAAAATGCATGCAAGGATGTTTCCTTCGTGTCTTCGTCCCCCAGGGGATACTCTCTCGCTTCGTGATTCACCTGATGTCTTCGTGGTGAAAGTTTTGTCATTTCAAAAGCTGCATGGCGGCCGTGAAATCCAGTGTTCCTTCGTAGATGGCGCGACCGGTGATGGCGCCCCGGATGCCGTCATTGATATGTCCGGCACAGGCTTGCACATCTTCTAATTGTGAGATTCCGCCGGAAACAATGACCGGAATGGAAATGGATTGGGCAAGTTTCAGTGTTTCGTCAATATTGGGACCAGTTAGCATGCCGTCGCGGGCAATGTCCGTGTAAATGATGGCGGTGACGCCGGCATCCTCAAAGCGCCGGGCAAGATCGACAGCAGTGATACCTGTTACATCATCCCAACCGTGCACAGCGACCATGCCGTCTTTGGCGTCAATGCCAACACAGATTTGGCCGGGAAAGGCCGTGCATGCATCCGTCACAAGCTGAGGGTTGGATACGGCGGCGGAGCCCAGGATGACGCGCCCGACGCCGAGGTTTAGCGTATTTTGAATCGTTTCCAGATCACGCAGGCCGCCGCCGAGTTGAACGGGAATGGAAAGTTGTGCGCAAATGTCACGAATGGCGTTGTGATTCTCTGGCTTTCCGGTAAACGCACCATCCAGATCAACCACATGCAGGCGTGTGGCCCCCAGAGATTGCCAGTGCGCCGCCATTGCGGCGGGATCATCGCCATAATCCGTTGCATCATCCATACGCCCCTGTTGCAGACGCACGCAATGGCCACCTTTCAGATCAATGGCTGGAATCAGTTCAAATGTCTTCTGTAGTTCAGTCATTTTTTATTTCCATGTTTATTCTGGACTGGGCGGGCAGATGAAGATACTTGGCACGTCGTCCACCACCATAATGTCGTCCTCACGCTGGTAAATATACCTTACGTCCTTTTGAGTTAAATGCGTATTACCGCAAAACGAGCACTGCTTCTTTTTCATGATTCAACAAGCTCATTCGCCCAGAGCCGAACCGCCTCCACCGTTGTCCTGGCTGCCGCAAGCGTAACGGTTTCAATCTCTATATTGTAGTCACGCTCGGCGGCGCGCAGCAATACTTCCGTCTCGGGCGTAGCAGGTCTATTCATAGAGTACCTTGCTTTCGCGCAGTGCCCAGTAAACGGGGCTGATACACCACGCATTGTGTTCTTCGATATCATCTTCGGAATAGATCAGCACATCCACGCCCGCGCCGAACACATCCACCACTTTCACACAAGCGGTATAAGTTCCCGGCAGCATGCATCAATGATGGATCAGAATCCAATTACTCACCTTATTAGAGATTTAAGCGCTGCTGTCATTGCGATCGAAGCGCGGCAATTACAATGACAGACATCGGCCTTTTTGGACTTTTTACGAGGGCTACAAGGCATAATCCTAGATTCCTCAGTTTCCGTTACGGGATTGAAGCAATGCATTCCAGGGAACGGCGGTGGTGAAGGCATCCACTTGATAGCATTCTTTCCCTGCATAGACAATGAGCGCCGGGGCAATTTTTTCCGATTTGTATGTTTTACGAAAGGCGCGAAGTCCTCGCGTATCGCGTTTACTCAGGACGGTTTTACATTTCATTTCTATCGGGAACAGTTGGCCATCCAGTTCCATAATTAA
>CAZJRL010000175.1:0-2784 GCA_964548425.1 uncultured Zetaproteobacteria bacterium
AACCAGATGAACCCGGAACACTTTGCCCCGCCGCTCTTCCACTTGCTGGCCGGAGGGCTGATTCTGGGCGCCTTCTTTATGGCGACGGACCCGGTCACATCACCCGTCACGCCGCATGGGCAACTGGTGTTCGGTATCGGCTGCGGAATCCTCACATGGAGCATACGTACCTTCGGAGGCTATCCGGAGGGTGTGATGTTCTCGATTCTTCTGATGAACTGCGCTGTGCCCCTGATTGATCGTTACCTGAGGCCACGGGTCTATGGGAAATAAAAAGAGCAAAGATATGCTGATGATGGTGGTTGCCCTGACCCTGGTTACCGTCATCGCCGCAAGCCTGCTGAGCGTCACGGATATCTATACCCGGGAGCCAATTCGTGAAGCGCAACGCGCCATGCTGTATCGGGGTCTGGAACAGGTATTGCCGGCACATGCCAACAATCCGATTGACGATAAACTGATATTGCATACAAATGAAAAAACTATCCCTGTCTATCTGGCACGGGATGCCAAAAAACATGTAACCGCCCTTGCGTGGGAGGTCATTGCTCCGGATGGTTACTCCGGCTCCATTCGGATTCTTGTCGGTATCTTACCAGACGGCCACATTCATGCTGTCCGGATCACCGATCATCAGGAAACTCCCGGGCTGGGAGATGGTATTGTGCGTAACAAAGCATGGATTGATTTTTTTGCGGACAAGACTCTGGATAATACGCGCTGGGCAGTAAAAAAGGATGGTGGTGACTTCGATCAGTTTACCGGCGCCACGATTACGCCACGCGCCGTAGTCAAGGCGGTAAAGAAAGCTCTGGAGTTCTTCGCGGCAAACAGGAAGAAGCTCCTGGAAATAGCTTCACATCTTGATATGCAGTCCGAAAAAGAGAAACTGGGGCATGTTCACATAAATTCTGACCACAGGGCTGCCCCATGAATACGCCTACAAGCAAAGCAGATATCCTGGCTGACGGACTCTGGCACAATAATACAATTTTTGCCCAATTGCTGGGCATGTGCCCGCTGCTGGGCGTCACGACCAGTGCCATCAACGGCTTCTGGATGGGCGCAGCGACGGTAGTGGTGTTGCTGGGTTCCAATATCGTGGTATCCCTGATTCGCGGCTTCATTCCGAAGAATGTGCGTATTCCCGCTTATATCACGGTGATTGCCGCCTTCGTAACCGTGGTAGGCATGGCGATGAACGCCTGGATGCACGACATGTACCTGATTCTGGGATTGTTCATCCCGCTAATTGTGGTCAACTGCGCCATTCTGGGACGTGCTGAAGCATTCGCCAGCAAGAACGGCGTGCTGGATTCAGCCACCGATGCCCTCGCTGTCGGTTTGGGCTTTACCTTCGCATTAATGCTGCTGGGCAGCGTGCGTGAGGTGCTGGGATACGGAAGCATCTTTGGTATTCCTGTTTTTGGTGAACATTATCCCGATTTTCTGATGTTTGTTTTGCCGCCGGGCGCATTCATCGCACTGGGATTCATCATTGCCGGGGTAAACATCATCAATCGCCGCAGGGGTGTCGCCGCACAGTCCAGGGCTGCCTGCACTCCGGCGGCGCACGCTGTTCAGGAATGATAACTTCTTGATCAGCGAAAAGCGGGGACAGTTTCACTTTTTCCCGTGTTCGGCTTTGCAGGGGAAGAAAGTAAACTGTCCCCGCTTTTCGTAAAAAAAGGAGGCCTATGCCTTATTTGAATATTCAAACGAATGTCCATATAGATGATTCCGGCCGAGCATCATTGTTGAAGAGTGCATCGCAAACAGTGGCATCCATTCTGGGAAAGCCGGAATCCTACGTGATGGTCCATCTTGATGCCGGCAATGCCATGTTCTTTGCCGGAAGTGATGCGCCACTGGCCTATCTTCAGATGAAGAGCCTTGGTTTACCAGAAAATGAAACCCGTACTTTTTCACAGATACTGTGCGAACTGATACAGGCGGAGCTGGGTATTGATTCGGAACGTATTTATATCGAGTTCTCCAGCCCCGAGCGGCATATGTGGGGCTGGAACGGGGGCACATTCTGAAAATAATCCTAACATCTTACCGATGAAATCTAATGCAAAATACACGAGATATTTCACCACAGAGTACACAGAGGCACACAGAGGAAAAACAGCACCTGAGAACCAATTCCTGTCGTTTCCCGCACGTGATTTTCTCTGTGCACTCTGTGTCCTCTGTGGTTCAGGCCTGTTCGATTTAGTGGGGAGCGTTTGACATGAAGATAGCACATAAAATGGTACTGCTTTCGGTCATGCTCCTGGGGGTTGCACAACTGGCGCGTGCCTCAACCACAGGTGTGGACGCCTTTTTTGGCTCCCTCAACGAAGTGTTGGCTTCGCTGTTGTTTTTTGATGTGATGCCGGGTGAGGCAAAGATGCCGTTCATCGTTGGCTGGCTGGTGGTTGGCGCCGTCTATCTGACGCTGCGTTTCGGCTTCGTCAACCTGCGTATGATGGGGCATGCCTTCCAGGTCATTCGCGGACGTTATCAATCGTCTGAGGATCAAGGCGAGGTCACGCCATTTCAGGCATTATCGGCGGCACTCTCAGCCACGGTCGGGCTGGGTAATATCGCCGGAGTGGCCATTGCCGTCGGTATCGGGGGACCCGGCGCAACATTCTGGATGATTCTTGCCGGCTTCTTCGGCATGACCTCCAAATTCACCGAAGTGACGCTGGCCCAGATGTACCGTGAGTTTCGTCCGGACGGACATGTACTGGGCGGCGCCATGGAATACCTTTCCAAGGGCTTTGCCGAATATGG
>CAZJRL010000176.1:0-2751 GCA_964548425.1 uncultured Zetaproteobacteria bacterium
AGGTCTGACAGGTTGGCTCATGCTTTCGGGATTGATTCGCTCTATAAGCTATGACAAATACTGCCTAAACCCCTGCGTCTCAACGTCTTCGGTAACAGCCGCGAATGCTATTCTTCTGCTATTCAATTTGACACTCAATCGTAGGGGAACTTTAATCTGTAGTTGCTTCTTCAACTTCGATTTCCATTTGCATCAATTCTTTTCGGGCTGACAGGTAGGTATGTCCGATCAGCATTGAAAGCAGAATTTCACGAATCATTGCTGAAAGTGATATGTCTGCCTTGTCAGCAAGCACCTGAATATCCTCTTTCATTTTCACTGGAATCCACACCTTTAGGTCTTCTGTATTTTTGCCAAGGTCATGCATTAAGTCTGGAGTGGGTTCAGCTACTGAATCTTCTGCATCATCCTGTGGTTGGGCTAGACTTCTTGAAAACATTATGCCGCGTGTTGGCGGGTCAAGTCGATAATGGTGCTCACGCTGTTCATGCAATCCAAATAAATCATACCTGCCATAAAGGTAGATAAACAAATTTTGTCGAATCAAATCTGAGCGAGTTGTATTCGTAAATTTGCAGCTTTCATCTAATATTACGCCTACCAAGTCAGGCAGCCAAAATTTAATGGCAATATCGCCATCTTCAAGCAGGTCAGCGTAATCCCGATCCGTCATTGTGATATGCTGTATTGGCAAAGCATCCTCTAAATGCACTTCTTGCTTAGAAAGCCGCCCCCGCCTTCTCCATATTTTATCAAAGATACTCATTAAAGTTCCCCTACAGAAAATCTTGCTCTGGCTATATCGCTGAAATTAACATCCTGAACTGTTGGGCACAAATCTCATCCTCGCAATAAATGCTTATATCTGACGCAATATATGCTTGCTATTGATACATAACAAGTGCTATATTGCAAATGAAGAGAGGTATTATTGCTATGGAATTAAGAGATTTTGTCATTGCAGCAACGCAAATAGGCACGATTGAAGTAACGGATGAAGGCGCTGGCTGGTCGATATGTTTCAAGGACAGGGCAAGCGGCCAGAGGCGCCCCTGTATAAACAGGGGCGGTGAAACCCGTAACTGGAAGAATGCTGACACGCTTATCAAGCAGCTTCGGAAAACTGGTTATCGAGGACGATTGATTGTCCCGATCAGTGCGGAGCAGATGCTGTTCGGGTGATTTAATCGACTGGATCAAGGAGACGCATCATGGAAGATAGCGGCATATATTACATCACAGGTAACACCTCACTGAAACGTGTCATCTCCGGCGGCCAGACCGGCGTGGATCGCGCCGCGCTGGATGCAGCGATGAATCTTGGCATTGAAGTGAGCGGTTGGTGTCCGCGTGGACGCAAGGCGCTGGATGGTGTCATCCCTGCCAAATACCCGCTAACAGAAACCCGTGGCAAATCCTATCAAACCCGCACCAAATGGAATGTGCGTGATTCTGATGCCACGCTGATTATCTGCCGCGATGAACCGACCGGCGGCACGGCATTGGCCATCAAATACTGCGAACAACTGGGTAAGCCTTACATGGTTTATCAATTGAAAGCTGGTGAAACCACCTGGCTGGATAGTCCGGAAGACCCGTATAGCCTTCAATACTGGCTGAATTGCCATCATGTACAGGTGCTCAATGTGGCTGGGCCGAGAGAAGGGAAGAACTGCCCGATTTACGATCATGCCTATGCATTCCTTGTCGAATTATTCCAGCTTATGCAAAACCCGGCAAAGGAAGATGATTACGTTTATGAACCGATGAGAGACTACGGCATACGCTCTGTTGCAGCACAGGCCGTGCCATGAAAGCCGAGGAAGATACCGACCTCAGCAAGAGATCGCTGGATGAACTGTTCCACTTGACTTCGCTGTATCGCAAACAGGGTGACTTCAAGGAGATGATGAAGTTTGTCGCCAGATTTCGCGGCTATTCCCCGTTTAACGCCATGTTGATTCATGTACAGAAGCCCGGCGCAAGATTTGTGGCACCTGCCCATCGTTGGAATCAAGAATACAAACGCACGATCAAGCCCGGATCTCGTCCTTTGGTAATATTGCAACCGATGGGGCCGGTTATGTTTGTTTTCGATGTATCGGACACAGAAGGCGAACCGTTGCCGGATGATGTTATTAATCCGTTTGCTGTTGGTGGAAATCAGATTGGGGATAAGCTGCCTAGGACACTCGACAACTGTAAGAAAGACGGTATTAAAGTGCATTATGCGACTATGGGGTCACAACGGGCCGGATCAATCAGCACCCTGGAAACAAATGAGGTGCATCTTATTCTTAATAAGGCAATCCTGATCCGCTATAGCATGGAGTTAAAACAGGAAGCCAGTCCTGAAGAGAATTATGCAACGCTGGTGCATGAACTGGGGCATCTTTATTGCGGCCATCTTGGCACGCCTGATCCCGGCTGGTGGCCATCCAGAACCAGTCTGACGTATCCACTGCGTGAAACAGAGGCGGAATCTGTCGCGTATCTGGTGTGTGAACGGTTTGGTATTAAGAATCCGTCCGAAAAATATCTTGCAGGTTATATTGATCCTGATGCAGCGATGCCCAACATCAGTCTGGAATGCATCATGAAGGCGACAGGTCGCATTGAACGCATGGGAAAAACATCCGTTCCATTTAGAAAACAACGCCAAAAATCGGATACAAATTGACCTCCAAAGAGAACCAATGCATTCAAGCTGCCTATGATTTCCGCATGGATCATACGCGTGGAAAAATTGAA
>CAZJRL010000177.1:0-2708 GCA_964548425.1 uncultured Zetaproteobacteria bacterium
CCATCACCGCCGCCACATCAGCCACTGCCAGCACATTACCCTTGCTTATTTTTCCAGTCTGGATGCGTGCCATCGTTTCGGATTGCATATGGATTTCACCTCTGGCCCTGGCCATACGCACGGTTTTATCCTTTTCAGAGACATCCACCATACGGGCGCGTCCCTGCTCATCAAAATGTGTTAGTTCTGCCATCATGATTTCACCATCCTTCAATAAGCCGCCATCAATTGACTGGTTCTGTTTTGCGCAAGTCCGTCTATCGGGCCGTCATAACTTACACGGCCTGCATTGAGACGTATCAGATGTTCTCCAATCAAATGCGCCTCAGTCAAATCGTGTGTGACAAGAATCACCGGAATACCCCATTCTTTCTGAATTTCCTTGATAAATTTACGCAACTGGATGCGAAGAGCGCCGTGCAGGGCGGAAAACGGTTCGTCCAGCAGTAACAATTCAGGATGTGGCGCCAGGGCGCGGGCAAGCGCCACCCGCTGCGTCTCGCCACCGGACAAGTGGGCAATGTGTTTGTTCAGCAGCGCTCCAATTCCAAACACATCCACCAGTGTTTGCGTCCATTCGTTTCCGCTCACCCGTTCATGATGCGGCAGGCCAAACAATATATTCTTCTTCACCGTCAGCCATGGAAACAGGGCGTAGTTCTGAAAGACAAACCCCACCCGCCGATCCTCCGGATTCAAACTGGTTTTTTCGTCAAACAGGATACGTCCGCCAACTGTGATCCGGCCTTCATCGGGCCGCTCCAGCCCCGCGATCATGCGCAGCATGGTCGTCTTGCCCGAGCCACTTGGACCGAAAAGAACCGTCACCTCCCGGCCTGCCCGCCATGTTACATTCAGTTCAAAACCGTCAAACCTTTTTCTGGCATTCACGATGATCATACAGTTAACCCGGAGCCATGCGGCTTAAACGCCGGTTATAGTGGTAAACAACAGAAAGCACGACAAAGGAAAATGCAAGCAGTACGAGGGCCATGGCACTGGCCTCGCTATACTCCAGATTTTCCACATGTTCATAGATAGCGATAGAAGCCACCTTCGTTTTGCCGGGGATGCTGCCGCCAACCATCAGCACAACCCCGAATTCTCCCAGCGTGTGGGCGAATGAAAGGACCGCGCCGGTCACCATGCCGGCGCGTGCGCCGGGCAACATGACGCGGAAAAAGCTTTGCCATGCATTGAGTCCCAGGGTGCGGGACACCTCGCTTAATTCCCTGGCAAGGGACTCAAAGGCATTTTGCATCGGCTGTACGGCAAACGGCAGGCTGTACAACATGGAGGCGAACACCAGGCCAGAAAATGAAAAAGCAAAGGTGGATCCGAAAATGGTCTGGTACCACTGTCCGAGTGGAGAACGGCTTCCAATAGTAACCAGAACAAAATATCCGAGCACGGTGGGCGGCAAGACCAGAGGGAGTGCAAATACGGCTTCGAGGGCACCCCGGCCACGCATACGGGTAAAGGCCAGAAACCAGGCAAGCGGCGTTGCAATCAGTAACAGCAGAAACATGGTTATTGCTGCCAGTTCAAAGGAAAGCCAAAGCGGATGCCAGTTCATCGTGGAAGACCATAGCCGTACTTGCGGATGATGGCGCGAGCCTTTGATGTGGACAAAAACGTTATCAGGGCATGTGCCGCAGGCCCGGCCCGGCGCAACAAAACTGCCTGTTGCACAATGGGATCATACGCTGATGACACGGGAACGGCCTTGCCATTTGCATGGTAGGCGCTGGAAGCCGCGACCAGACCTACATCGGCATTACCCGAGCGTACGAAAAGAAACGCCTGGCCGATATTTTCACCGTACACCAGTTTGGACTTTATTTTCCGGTATATACCGGAAGATTTGAGGGCCTGCATGGCGGCGCGGCCATAGGGCGCCGCTTTTGGGTCGGCAATGGCAACACGCCTGACGCCGGGATCGAGCAGGGTAGACAGACCTGCTCCCTCAAGATCAATATCGCGCCGGGTGGCGTACGTAACCAGCTTTCCGGTCGCATAGGTAAACCGGCTACCGGGAAGAATGAGTCCTTTTCGCTCCAGTTTCACCGGCCTTCTTTGATCGGCGGCAAAAAATATATCAAAGGGCGCTCCCTCGATGATCTGGGCGTAAAACTTGCCTGTGGATCCAGTCACCAGCCTGACCCTGTTGCCTGAACACTGTTCGTAGGTGGAAGCAATTTCCTGCATGGGCCGATAAAAATTGGCTGCTACCGCCACGGTGATTTCATCGGCGGCGACAGCGTTTCCTGATTGCAACCCCGCGAGAATGAACAGGGAAAAGAAAAAGATCTTCACACAAAAGTGTTTCCTTTGTGTCTTTGTGTCTTTGTGGTGAGCAATCATTTGATAAAAGAGACTTCGGTCGCTTTGATCAGTGCTGTGACCTGATCACCGACGGTAAGGTTCATGCCGTCCACGCTGGTGGTGGTAATGACGCCCGCGATCTGGTTCTCGCCTGCCTGAATCACAACCTCGCAAACTACATCACCGCGCTTGATTTCGATGATCTCGCCAAACAGTTTATTGCGGCCCGAAAGTTGCATGATTTACCTCCCTGCCTGCATTATTCATGAATCACCGTGATGATGATGTTTCACTTCCTCATCCTCCGATCTGTATCATGGAGCGGGCTCGGCCCTGTTCTTCAAAGTTATAAACGCCAACCTCCGGCTTCATCAGCACGGCAC
>CAZJRL010000178.1:0-2679 GCA_964548425.1 uncultured Zetaproteobacteria bacterium
CTGATTGTCGCCGGGGCCGCGCACAGAGCTGCTGCCTTTGATGCCTGCGAATGGTATATTGATACGCTTAAACAAACCGTACCGATCTGGAAAAAGGAAATAACGCCCACGGGAGAATCCTGGGTGGAGGAACACCCATGAAAGCCGGAAAGTTTTACCACAAAGGCACGAAGGCACAAAGTTTTATTCTAATTTCGTCTTTGTGTCTTGGTGTCTTGGTGGTGAGTTCTTGAATCCGCCGGTGGTTGCATTCGTCGGGCGCTCCGGTGCGGGCAAGACCACGCTGCTGGTCAAGGTGATTGCGGAACTGCACGGCCGGGGCGTCAAGGTCGGCAGTATCAAACATAGCCACCATATCACCGCGGCGGCGATGGATGTCGAGGGCAAGGATTCCTGGCGGCATAAAAAAGCCGGTGCGGAACGCACATTGCTGATTGGCCCGGAGCAATTACAACTTGTCGCAAACCATGATGCATCGCTTTCTCTCACCGAGCTTGCCGGGCATTATATGAACAGCTTGCAACTTGTGCTGGTGGAGGGATTCAAGGATTCACCGGGTGAAAAAATTGAGGTTATACGCGCCAAACGCGCCATCCTGCCGCTACTCCGTCCCGAAGATGGCCTGATTGCCCTGGCCAGTGACATTCCGGTGGACATGGATATTCCCCGGTTTGAACTGGATGATCCGGCACCCATCGCCGACTTCCTTGTCGCGCACTACCTCTCATAGTGAGTTATTAGAAGTGGGTTTGATTCAGGGCGTTTCCTGCGTAATCCTTGCAGGCGGCGAATCGAGGCGTATGGGCGCCGATAAGGCTCGTGTGCAACTTGCCGGGCGTATGCTCATCGAGCGGGTGCTGGCAACGGTGAACGCCCTGTTTGATGATATGATGATCAGCGGTCGGGACAATACAGTTGAGATTGACGGAACACGTTCCGTCAAAGACCGGTATACAGACCGCGGTCCGGCCATTGGTCTTTGTGCCGCCATGCAGGAAGCCCGGCATCCATATCTTTTCGCAATCGCCTGCGATATGCCCTTCGTTGCCCCCGGACTTATTGAATTTCTTGCCTCAAGTTCGGATGGCTATGATGTAGTCGTGCCAATGCGCGGTGGCAAGCCGGAGCCCTTGTGCGCACTGTACAGCACGGCATGTCTCAAACTTCTTTCCTGGCGTGTGGAAAATGGAAGCCGCGGACTTGTCTCTTTCATTGAACATACACCGGAACTTAAGGTGCGGCGCATCAACGAGCAGGAACTTCGGAAAATCGATCCGGCTCTGCGATCATTTGTGGATATTGATTCAGCCGATGCTCTGGCTAAGGCTGAGAAAATGATGGCATGAAAACGTTTCTGTTAGTATTTGTGAATAGTGCAGGCCAACTCCGATGTTGCATGTATTGTATCCACGTTTGACATAATGATTTCACGAAGGAGCCAACCTTGAGAACTGTTACCCAAGCCCAGGATATCATCCTGCAACATATACAACGTCTGAAAGCGGAGTCCGTACCCATTGAGCGGGCCATGGGCCGTATATTGGCTGAGGATATGATCTCCAATCGCAATCATCCACCCTGTGATATATCAGCCATGGACGGCTATGCCATTCATTTTTCCGATGTAAAGGGTGCGGTGGAAGATGCCCCCGTAAAGCTGAAGGTCGTGGATGATATTCGCGCGGGGTCAAGGCCTGCCTGCGTGGTTGGGCAAGGTGAGGCATCCATGATTATGACAGGCGCTCCCGTTCCGGATGGTGCTGATGCGGTCATTCGCGTCGAGGATACCAGCCGCCGCAGCCATAAGGGACGTCATGCCAGACAGGCACACCCCGAGACGGTGGATATCAGGGTGGAAGTTCCGCCCGGAAACAATATCCGGCTGATGGGAGAGAATCTGAAACTGGGTGATATTGTCCTGAATGCAGGCGCGCTCATCAGGCCGTCGGAGGTGGGCATACTCTCCATGGTCAAGAAGGCGCAAGTCCCGGTATACCGCGCGCCGACAGTGGCCATTCTGGCTACAGGCGATGAGCTGGAAGCCCTCGATGAACCGTTAAATCCGGAAAAAATACCCAATTCAAATACGTATTCCACCATGGCGCAGATACAGGCGCTCGGTATTGAACCCGTCCTTCTGGGCATTGCCAGGGATACGCCTGAACATCTGAAGGAGAAACTGCGTCAGGGCCTGCAATACGATGTGCTGATTGTGACCGGTGGCGTATCCGTGGGGCACCATGACTTCGTCCGGCCTACCCTGAAGGAATTGGGTATTCTCATGCATTTCTGGCGGGTGGCGATGCGTCCGGGTCACCCGATGGCCTTTGGCACAGGGCTGAAAACAAAGGTATTCGCCCTGCCGGGAAACCCGGTAGCCGGTATGGTGTGTTGTGAACAGTTTGTTGTGCCGGCCGTGCGTAAGATGATGGGTTTTGAGCAGCTATACCGCCCTACGGTAGAGGCCACAGTGACCCATGACATAAAAGATCGGATCGGGCGCATGCACTTTATGCGCGCCCTCCTGTCCGGTGAGGAAAATCACTTGCGGGTCGAATCGGTTGGGGCGCAGGGAAGCGGTATACTGATGTCCATGGTCAGGGCCAATGCCCTGATGATTGTACCGGCCGCATGTGATCATGTGCCGGCGGGTAGCCGTGTGCGGGTGCAGCTTCCGGA
>CAZJRL010000179.1:0-2667 GCA_964548425.1 uncultured Zetaproteobacteria bacterium
ACGGATGCGGTTGGCGTGGCCGAAGGTCAGAGAAAAGTCTCGCCCTTCGGCAAGCCTGCACACTAATCCTCGCCAAGCACGCCAAATAGCACCAGAAGATTCTCGAACAGCAGGAATACGTCCAGATACAGCGTGAGCGCAGCGGAAATATATTCATCATTTGGATATTGACGCAGCACGCTGGATGTATCGTACAGAATAAAAGCGGAGAATATCAACACGCCGATACCCGAAGTGGCAAGCGCCAGTGTTCCGGATTCAAAGAAGAAATAGTTCGATAGCCCCAACACGATCATGGCCACGAGACCCGTCCAGACAAACCCTTTGAGAAAAGAGAAATCTTTCTTTGACATAAAGGTGTAAGCCGTTAGCGCCACAAAAGCCACGGCAGTCGTCATAAATGCCTGTGCCACCAGCATGCCTGATTTGGCCGCCACCATACTGACCAGAGGTGCAATGCTCATGCCGGTGATGGCACCGAAGCCCAGCAGAGCAATCACGTTGACAACCGGAGTATGACGCAGTTTCTGCACGGCAAAGATACCGCCCATCATGATGAACAGCATCATCCATGGATGCTGATAGGGAAAGGCCATCCCCATGCTGGCATAAGCGCCAATGCTTCCGGTCGCAATGCATAGTGCCAGCATGCCGTAAGTTCGCCCCAGAAAGCCGATACGCGCATCGGCGCGGGAAGTGGATTGAATATATGTTTGCATCATATCTCCTTTTTTATCTTCTTCGCATACTTCGTTCTCTTCGTGGTGAACCGTTACTTCAAAACAGGTGGACGCTGCCGCAAGCACCTGATATCCGTCAAGGCATCCACATTCAATATCGGATCCCGGGATGATCATTGTCTTCGGAATCAACAATTTCCACATCAATAATGTCCGATCGGGGCTGTCCTGTCCGGATGGGATTGATGGGGAGAAAACGATGAATCAGCCATCGTCTCAACGGTGGGAAAAGCAACATGAACCCGGCGGAATCAGTGATAAATCCTGGCGTGAAAAGAAGGATGCCGGCTAGTGCCAGGAGAATACCGTGAAAAGCATGTTCGGCGGGAAGGTCGCCTGCAGCCATGCGTTTCCGGGCATCCATCAGGGTCATCAGGCCCTGCCAGCGAATCAGCATGCCGCCAATAAAAGCCGTTAGCAGGCATAATGCAATCGTGTTGAGACCACCGATGTCGGAGCCCACATGAATGAGTACATACAACTCCATAAGCGGCAGAGTGATGAACAGAATAAAAATAATGCGCAGCATAGTCAGAGCCTGTTCACACGAATTTTGACCGAATCGGTACGGCTATGTTTGTATCCATGCGAAGTAACACAGCATATTCGTCGTTCATCCGGATTTATCAAATATCTCTCCTCACGCATCACCTGATCTGCACACGCATCGGAACAGCAGCGCGGCAATTAAATGTATACAGACCCTTTATGGGGGTTATGGCCGAACAATGCAAGGGGTAAGGGCTGGTTACTCCAGGCACAGGCATACGAGTGCGGCCACACCTGTGGACAGGGCAGATTCATCTATATCAAAACAGGGATGATGCAGAGGATAGCGTGTGGCAGGACTCCCCCCTGTTCCAAGACGCAGCAGAGTGCCCGGCATATACTCCAGAAACTCGGCAAAATCCTCTCCACCCATGGAAGGCTCCCCGATCTCAACAACAGGCGTATCCGGCATATATTGCGCCAGCCTGCTGCGAACCGTTTGCATGGTTTTTACATCGTTGTGCAATACAGGAATCGCCTGTCGCATGTAGAATCGGGCTGTGGCCCCCCATGTTTCCGCTGTCTGGCGGATGATCCGGTCCATACGCAGGCGAATCTCTTCATGGGTGTCCGGATGCAGTGAACGTACTGTGCCGGAAAAACGGGCACAATCGGGAATCACATTAGCCGCACTTCCGGCATGAATCTGAGCGATAGTTAATACAGCCGGATGCATCGGATTTACACGACGGCTGACGATATGGTTTAATGCCTGAATAATGTGGCTAGCGATAAGAATCACATCAATGCATTCATGCGGACGCGCGGCGTGGCCACCCCTGCCCTCGATTTCCACATCAAACATGTCCGCCGCAGCGCACATGGCGCCATCTTTCAATCCGAGGCTTCCGGCCGGCAAATAAGGATAGACGTGTAACGCATGAATACGCTCGGGATGAATCGTATCAAACAGGCCATCATCCAGCATCATGCGAGCGCCCGCCGCACTTTCTTCCGCTGGCTGGAAGATACAGGCGACATTAAACGGCAGGGTATCCCGCATGCCTTGCAGTATATTGATAGCGCCGTACAGCATGGCCGTATGCGCATCGTGGCCACAGGCATGAGCAATGTCCGCTACGGTGGAAGCGTAATTGCACGTTTTCTTGCCATCACGAATGGGCAGGGCATCCATATCAGCCCTGAGTGCAATCCACGGTCTGTCTTCTGACACCCTGACTGACGTAAACAGCCCATGACCGCCGATGCCGGATTGCACGGCAATGCCTTTGCTCTCAAGCAGTCTGGCAACATGGGTGGCCGTCTTCTGTTCCTGACCGGAGAGTTCAGGGTGGGCATGCAAGTGCCGTCTTAAAGCAATGACCTCCGGTATCACCGCCGAGACATGCTTCATTAAGCTATCGCTGTTCACGGAAGG
>CAZJRL010000180.1:0-2639 GCA_964548425.1 uncultured Zetaproteobacteria bacterium
CGGTTTTCAAGACCGGTACATTCGACCTCTCTGTCACCCTTCCCGGAATACGCTGCAAGCTCTTCTGTGAATAAAAAGAATGCTATGTTACAGAGTGGAAGAATCTAGCATGGAGGTGCAAGATGGCAATGTCATCATCCGTAATAAACCCAGCGAATTATCCGACTTGATTTATCTATGAGGGCCGCCTGATGGCAGACCTTAGTCTATGATAATAGATATGGAGGTATGTCATGAAAAAAACAATCGGTTCTTTACTGATATTGCCGGTATTTCTTTGGGCGGCAGCGCCCGTTGCTCTGGCTGGCGATTCCACCATCAGCACCATGGCTAAAATAGTAATGCATTTGAACCATTATCCCGGTGATAGTGAAAAACAGACTCTGGCCAATATCATTCATGATAATCATGCAAGCGCTGGAGAAAAAGTGCTGGCCGGTGCGCTGATGCGTATGCGGCATTCAGTTCAGGGAAGTGATGCAGAAGCCCTGCGAACGCTGGCATCAGATGTGCATGCAGGCCACAATGAACGAGAACTGGCAGATATTCTTCTGGGTATCAGTCACCACCCTTCTTCAAGCGATAAGCAGCGGCTGCAATCCATAGCCCCTGATTAGAATGACTGCATGGTACCCACCTGCCCGTGCGTGATGCACAGGCAGGTGGGCAGAATGTTTGCAATACCATTGAAGATGCCCTGAATAAACCGACTGGATTTAGTCCGGGTTAAAAATCTGCACATTGCAGACACGTCGCTCATCCGATATAACACGCCCATATGACATTTATTTACCTGTTTCCTGTTTCAGGATGTATTACCGCGATTTGCGCATGGCTTTTATGGTCAGGTGTGTGGGGCAAGACACGTCCGAGCGCAAAAGTGCTTACCCTGATTCTTTCGCTATCCATGCTCATTAGCCTCTACGCGCTGATCAGGCTGGAACCGATAACGAACTGGGGGCTGGATTTCCGCCTTGCCGCCTCCGTAGCGGTATGTACGTTGATCGTACAATATATTTATGTGTTGGGCCTGCTCCGGCATGGCATCCATGGCCTTGGACTGTTCCTGCTTCCGGCTACCGCCATTCCACTATTAATTATTCCGCTATTATCCAATGACCCAATTCTGCGCATTCAGGCAAGCTCAATGATGGAAACCGGTCACCTTCTGTTTTCCTTGCTTGCTTATGCCGTGCTTACCCTTGCCATGCTGCACGCAGTCATGCACCTGTTGCTGGACCGGGCGCTCAAACGCAAACAGATCGGCCCTATTGTACAGGCACTTCCTTCCCTGCTGGATGTTGAAAACCATATGTATGGCCAGGTCAGATCCGCCACATGGCTTCTGGCGCTGGGCATACTTACCGGATTGATCTGGCAGTGGGAATCGGTGGGACACTTCGTTTTTCTGTCACACAAGGTGATCTTGTCCATATTTTCATGGTCTGTTCTGGCATTGCTGCTGACCATGCGCAAACAGGCCGGATGGCAGGGAAAACGCGCCAGTTGGATGGCTATTGCTGCCTATATACTGTTGCTTCTGGCCTACTTTGGTGTTCGTATGGTGCAATCATGGCTGCATATTGATCCTGTATAAATTACTGTATGGACCCTTCCTCCAGTAGCTTTTCCCCGTATGAATAATCTGGTGCAGTCTTGGCCGAGCGCTGTGGGGATCCTGTTTTTTCTATTACTGGCCTCTGCATTTTTCTCCGGTTCGGAAACCGCATTGACGCGCGCCCGGCGTTTTCGGCTGCGCCTGTTGAGTGACCAGGGAAACCGGGGTGCACGCAAAGCGGAACGCCTTCTCAATCAACCCGAACGTATGCTGGCTGCAATTCTTCTGGGTAATAATTTCGTCAATATTGCCGCGTCCAGCCTCACCGCGACTATCTTTGTAGCCGCTTTCGGGCAGGTTGGTATTTTCTATGCTACCATTGCCATGACCATCGTCGTGGTATTGCTGGCGGAGATATTGCCAAAAACTATCGCCGTTGCTCATGCCGAAAGTATGGCC
Source organism: uncultured Zetaproteobacteria bacterium (assembly GCA_964548425.1). GTDB lineage: Bacteria > Pseudomonadota > Zetaproteobacteria > Mariprofundales > Mariprofundaceae > JAUZQZ01. The sequence continues at coordinate 2,018 of CAZJRL010000180.1, forward strand.
TGCCACGTAGCCAGTTCACTGCAATGGATTATGCGCCTTCTCGCACCGCTAACCGCTGTCCTGATGGGTATCATCGGCTTGATGCAACGTATTCTGAACATCCCCAAGGGTACGGATACGGAATTAACACATCAGGAACTGGCGAAGATTATTGATGTGAGTGCAGAATCGGGTGTGCTTGATGCAGCCCGTGAACAAATGCTGTTAAACAGTCTGCACCTGCACGAAGTGCCGGTCAAAGCCCTGATGACGCCAAGAAAAGACATGGATGTACTGAATGCTTCATGCAGTGTTGACCAATGCATTCAGGAAGCAATTCATAAATCTCATTCACGTTATCCCGTTTTTCATGAACAGGAAGATCAACTGATTGGTATTGTACACTTGCGCGATCTGGTGAAATATCAACACAGTCGTTCGCCACTCCGTAACACGGTCATCTGGCGCGATCTCCCATTTGTTCCTGCCAATAAAAATGCATTGCAACAATTATTTGATTTTCAGAATCATCATCAGCATATGGCAATTGTTGTTGATGAATACGGTGATATAGACGGCTTGATTACGATGGAAGATATTCTTGAAGAAATCGTTGGTGAAATTGAAGATGAATCCGACACAC
>CAZJRL010000181.1:0-2615 GCA_964548425.1 uncultured Zetaproteobacteria bacterium
TGAAATATATTTTCGGAGCTTTTACCTGTCGCTTGCGCAGGTTTTCATGCCATGGCTGAAGCTGGCGGATCATAAAGGTGGATGTAAGTATATCCAGGTAGGAGCGTACCGTTTTATCACTCAAGCCCATGGAACGCCCGAGTTCCGAAGCATTCCATATTTGACCATGGAAATGAGCCAGCATGGTCCAGAAACGCCGCATCGCTGCCGGCGCAATGCTGATACCCAGCATCGGAATATCACGTTCAAGAAATGTCCGTATAAACCCGTCTCTCCAGACCTGGCTATCGACCTCGGAGTCCGCCAGAAATGAACGGGGGAACCCGCCCCTGAGCCAGAGTTTCTGTATTTCTTTTGTCTCTCCGAGGTTAAACCCGGCCAGCTCAATAAATTCGACCCTGCCGGCCAGTGTTTCAGATACATTCTTAATGATATGAGGAGAGGCACTGCCCAGAATCAGGAATTTCAGATGGTTTCCCGGCCTGTCCACCAATACACGCAGCACATTAAACAGCTCCGGTTTACTCTGGATTTCATCAAGAATAACCATGTCTTGAAGTTGCCCGAGCATGAGTTCCGGGTTTTGCAGTCGTTGTTGATCCGCAGGCGATTCCAGATCGAAATAATGAGCCAACCGTTGTTGGGCGAATAAGCGTGCAAGTGTTGTTTTTCCACATTGGCGGGGTCCTAACAACGCTGTCACGGGAGAACGACCTGTCGCGATAGAAAGACTTTGAAGATAGTGGGTGCGATTAATCATTCAGGTATTATAACATTGAATATTCGGAATGTAAATCCGAATATTCAAATTTACTGTTTGGTGAGTCGCAGTACAACCTTTTCCTTATCGGGGATGATGACCCGCATGACTTTTGACCCTTTTTTCCAGTCGCAGGTGATCGGGCCCATCCATATCTGCCCTGTGTCGATCCCGATCTGTCCGTTCTTCATGGGTTCATACGTGGAAAGAAAGTTCAGTGGCGGTGTCCGGTCCGGAAGCCGCACCATCACGGTATTGTCATCATAAAAACGCAGCGATGCCGAACCATCCGTCTGTTCCCAGTCTCCCATGAGCCCGTCCCGCATCTGCTGTGATGTTTCCGGTACCTGTTCACAGGCAGTCAGCAACAGGCCCGATAACAGAAACAGCGCAATATGGAAGCGCCGCCTCACTGCAATGCCTCCAGACGCTCTTGCGCGGCTTTGACTTCGCCAAGTCTGGCTTGCAGGCCATCCAGTTCGGCCTCCGCTTTGCTCACAATCTCCACCGGAGCATTTTCACGATATTTCGGATTGCCCAGCCTCCCCTGTAGTTTGGCAATATCTCTGTCCAGTCTGGCCTGTGCCTTGCCGAGGCGGGCCAGCTCTTCCCCGATATCCACCAGACCTGCCAATGGTACATAAACGCAGGCATCATCCAGCGGAGCAATCGCCGCGCCGCTCATTTCCTCGCCCTGCTCCAGCCAGTCCATCCTTTCAAGCCGTGCCAGCGCACTGATGGTTGGCGCATGCATGGATAAGGTAGCATGCATTTCGGCGGAACATGACACCGCCACCACGATATGCCTGCCCGGTGCAATATTCATTTCACCGCGAATGGAGCGTATTGCCGAAACGACATCCATCACCTGCCGCATACGCATACCCGCTTCCTCGAATGTACGGTGATTCCACCGGGATTCCAGCCATCCGGAGCTCACCAGCCGCGCATCTTCGCCATGCAGGGTTTGCCACAGGGCTTCCGAGATATAGGGACAGAACGGGTGCAGCAGGCGCAGCCATCCGTCCAGCGCCGTCAGCATGGTGATTTGTGTTTCGGCTTTGGCTGCCGCGTCCTCGCCATAGAGCGCCACCTTGGCCGCCTCCACATACCAGTCGCAATACACACCCCAGATAAACCCGTACAGACTCGCCGCCGCTTCATTGAAACGGTATTCCGTGAGCGCCCTGTCCACTTCACGGGCGCAGGATTCCAGTTCAAACAGCACCCAGCGGTTGATATCCGATTCAGGCGCAAACTCAGGATCCGGAGCCGCCTCACCACGATTCATGAATACGAACCGCGCCGCATTCCAGATTTTATTCATGAAATTGCGGTTGGATTCGATACGTTCCACGTCCAGTTTTACATCACGTCCCGGCGTGGCCATATGCGCCAGCGTAAAGCGCAGAGCATCGGAACCGTATTGATCCACAATCTCCAGCGGATCAACCACATTACCCTTCGATTTACTCATCTTCTGTCCCTGTGCATCACGGATCAGGGCATGGATATACACATCGCGGAACGGAACCTTGCCGGTAAACTTCAGCCCCATCATCATCATGCGGGCAACCCAGAAGAAAATGATATCGAATCCGGTGACCAGCACGCTGGTCGGGTAGAAGGTTTCCAGTTCTTCTGTCTGCTGTGGCCATCCCAGCGTGGAAAACGGCCATAATCCGGAAGAAAACCAGGTGTCGAGTACATCCTCATCCTGCCGGATATGCGTGCCGCCGCAGCCTTCACAGCGTTCCGGTGTTTCACGCGCCACGGTAATATGTTCGCAATCATCGCAATACCACGCCGGAATACGGTGCCCCCACCACAACTGCCGGGAGATGCACCAGTCCTG
>CAZJRL010000182.1:0-2606 GCA_964548425.1 uncultured Zetaproteobacteria bacterium
CGGAGGTGTATCATGCCCATGGCAAAGATCATCAAACAGTATCTGGATAAACACGGTGTAGAGTATGACGTGATCGAGCATGCGCATACAAGTTCCAGCATGCGCACCGCCGAGGCTGCGGGTATTTCCGGTGACCAGCTAGCCAAAAGCGTTGTATTAAAGGATGGAAAAGGCTGCCTGATAGCGGTACTTCCGGCCACTCACCAGCTTGACATGGAACGCCTGAATGCGTGGCTGGGGCGCAAGCTTGAACTGCTGCCTGAAAATCGTCTTTTCAGCCTGTTCACAGACTGCGAACCGGGTGCTATCCCACCCGTTGGGCCGGCTTATGGCGTGGATACCGCCATCGATGAAATGCTGGATCGGCAAACTGATATCTATTTTGAAGCAGGTGACCATCGCGAACTGATCCATGTGAACAGAGTGCAGTTTGCACGCATTGAAGCGCATGCCAGATATGGCTGTTTCAGCCACCATGTCTGATGTGAGGAAGCCCCAGGCAAGTTCTGCATGGCTGCGATAGCGGCTTGGGATGAGATGCCTGGGGTAACCATGAGAGTGTATATGGATATACCAGGGCCTGTTCACAAGTGGCTGCGCAAATGTTGCATGGCGGGATTATTTACGCTTCTTGTATCTCCGGCGGCTTATGCCGGCGACGCTCTACTGCAACTCGACATCAATGGCGCTATCGGACCGGGAGTTGCGGGCTATGTGGAACATGGACTGGAGCAGGCAAAGCAAATGCAGGCGCAACTGATCATCCTGCGTATGGATACGCCGGGTGGACTGGATAAGTCCATGCGCTCAATCATTCAGGCTATTCTTGCATCGCCCGTGCCTGTTGCCGCCTTCGTCGCGCCTTCCGGGGCTCGTGCAGCCAGTGCCGGCACCTACATCCTTTACGCCTCACATATCGCGGCCATGGCGCCGGGCACCAATCTGGGGGCGGCTACGCCTGTGCAGATTGGTGGTATCGGGGGCGGCATGGGGAAAAATACGCCCACCCCTACGCCTCCCGAACCACGAAAGAAATCCGGCCAGAAACAAAAAAAAGCACCGTCGAATGAAGGCAGCATGCACCAAAAAATGGTTAATGATGCCGCCGCATATATCCGCAGTCTGGCGCAGATGCGCGGGCGCAACGCCGACTGGGCCGAGAAAGCCGTACGTCAGGCTGCATCCCTAAGCGCTGAACAGGCACTTAAACAGCATGTCATTGATCTCATTGCCACGGATACCTCCGATTTGTTGCACCAACTTGATGGCAAGATCATCAAGAGCACCAGCGGAGAGCATCCCCTGCACACCAGTGGGATGGCTATCGAAAAACTGGAACCGAACTGGCGCAACAAAATCCTGTCCACCATTACCGATCCCAATGTTGCCTATATCCTGATGCTGCTCGGCGTCTACGGCCTGTTCTTTGAGCTGGCCAATCCGGGATTTGTATTGCCCGGCGTCATCGGTGGCATCAGCCTGCTACTGGCTTTATTCGCTTTTCAGGTATTACCGGTGAATTTTGCCGGACTGGCGCTGATCGCACTCGGCATCATATTCATGATTGCTGAAGTATTCATGCCGAGCTTCGGTGCGCTGGGCCTGGGCGGCATCATCGCCTTCATCGCCGGCTCTGTCATGTTGATGGATACGGGCGTGCCAGGTTTTGCATTGTCGCTGGCACTCATCATCGGTGTTGCCCTGGTATCAGCGGCATTCTTTATCCTGATGATCGGCATGGCACTCAAGGCCAGACACAGACCTGTCGTATCCGGAAGTGAGGAAATGACCGGTGCTCTCGGTAAGGCGGTGGAAGATTTTGATACACGGGGCAACATCCATGTGCATGGTGAAATCTGGCAGGCAACCGCAAGCACCCCAATCAGGAAAGGACAAAGGGTTCGGGTCACCGGCATGGACGGCCTGATTCTTTCAGTTGAGCCCTTGTAGTGCACATCACATCATACAAGGAGCCAATGTAGATAGTGTCAAAACCAGTTTCACCGCAGAGGACGCAGAGTAACGCAGGAGAAATGATCTTAAATCATGCGTCTTTATGCTTTTATCTTTCCTTTGCGTACCTTGCGTACTCTGCGGTGAAAAATTAATAAATTTAATCCCAAGGAGGACACATCATGATTCCCGTTGCTATTATTTTTGTCTTTATCCTGGCGCTCATACTCAGCGCCCTCCGCGTGCTACGTGAGTATCAGCGCGGTGTTGTTTTTCAGCTTGGCCGTTTCTGGAAGGTCAAGGGTCCGGGGCTGATTCTGGTCATTCCGGTCATTCAACAGATGGTGCGCGTGGACCTGCGCACGCTGGTATTTGACGTGCCGACACAGGATGTCATCAGCCGCGACAATGTATCCGTCAAGGTCAATGCGGTCATTTATTTCCGCGTCATTGATCCACAAAAAGCCATCATTAATGTCGAGGATTTCTTCGCCGCCACCAGTCAACTGGCGCAAACCACGCTACGCAGCGTACTCGGCCAGCATGAACTGGATGAAATGCTGACCAGCCGTGATAAACTGAATGCGGATATCCAGAATATCCTTGATACCCAGACCGATGCATGGGGCATCAAGGTAGCCAATGTGGAAATC
>CAZJRL010000183.1:0-2599 GCA_964548425.1 uncultured Zetaproteobacteria bacterium
TTCACGACGGGCACCAGCATCAGTCCCAATGCCATGCCGCCAAATCCGAGATAGAAGAATCGGCGCTGCCCAAGCTCCTGCTTGCGGCGCTTAAAATTCCAGCCGCTGCGCGATGCTACCGGATCCATCAATTCATAATTCAGAAAACGGATACTGGCGTAACCCCAGATCACCGTCGCCGCAATCTGACCGATCAGCGGAATAAAAAACAGCGCCAGTGCCACAGATCCCCAAATCAACAAACCGGACAACGGACGGACTGAGTTCACCAGGCTATGCATGACCTGTTTCCACCATGGAACGCGAAAAACGGGGACAGTTTCACTTTTTCCCGTGTTCGGCTCCATGTCCCGCGAAGGCGGGATTGCCGGGGAACGAAGTCCCGCGAAGGCGGAAGAAAGTAAACTGTCCCCGTTTTTCGCGTTCAAACCTTCCGTACGTGCCACCAGCTCATCCAGCCAGGGCGCCGCGGCCACTGAACCCAGTGCTGTAAAACTGACGATGCCGGCCAGTAGCGCCAATATCACCGACAACAGCCACACCACCCATGCCAGTATTTGCCAGTACCATGCATCACCGGATGGCAACCACACATGCGCCAGATATTCAGCCAGCCAGAACATGCCGCCGGTCACGACCAGCATCAATACGAGCAACAAAGTCAGGATACGCCACAACACGGCGCGCAAGCTTTTCTCTACCAGCAAGCGCCGCATACCGGACAACAGAGCCAAAGCGCCTTCAATCACCCGTTGTGTCTCTCTTTCTGTCCAAAACCATAAAACAACCACCCATGACCAGATAGCCGATCACAAATGGCCATGTCGTTTCCGGTCCATACGCATTGATAATAGCTGCGTCCGTCACCCGATAACCGTGAATCATACCGATACTGCTGAACAGACCGGCGGCAAATGCCCAGTTGGCGGCGATGCGGAATTTACCGTCCAGCAGGCAAGCGGTCATGGCAGCCAGTATCATGGATGTGAAAATAAAACCGCGTTCCAGCACGATCATACCAACAATGGGAAACTGGGTGGCCAGCTTTTCAATACCGACCGAGCCGATGCTGGAACCGGCAGCGCGTAATCCGTTATCCAGCATCAACAGCCCCCAGGCGGCAATGGCCGGAATCAGGCCGACAACGACAGCAGGGGCATGATGATGCGGCGTATCCCTGAATGCCTGGGCGGCAATGATGATGCCAATCCATAGCAGGATGGCAGCGCCTGCCTCGATCGGAATCAATGCCGTGACAAACCCGACCAGCCCGAGGCAGCAAAGCAAGGTAATCACGATACCATTGGCAATCGAATAGCCTGCGCCGGCGCCCATACCCTTCCAGGCCGGATGGCCGATATAGATTGTGGTCGGGAAACAACTGCCAAAGCAGGCAGCGGCTATCGTACCGATACCGTTGGCGGCCAGGGACGATTTGACCGGGTAGATATCTCCCGCCGCCTCGGCGCTTTCCAGATTCTGCAAGGAACCGATCAGATTAAACAACCCCATCGGCAGGATGACGGCCATGAACCCGATCAGTTCAGGTGATGCAAATGCCGATAACAGATCAAACAGGTAAAGTGTCGGCGGATAAACACTTACCTGCATAGCAGCCGTCAACGCACCGGCATCCATACGCCCCAGACTCCAGGCCAGCACAGTGCCGACAATCACGGCGGCAAGACCGGCCGGGATACCATACGGCAACCGCACCCGCCCGATGTACTGCATCAGAATCAGTGCCAGCGGCGCGAATCCGATCAGCGGGTCGGCAAAGATGCGGAAAGCAAAATCCATCGAAATAAAGGTGATGGCAATCCCCGCCAGCGTGGAGAGCAGCGCCGCTCTCGGCGTCACTTTCTTGACCCGGCCGGCAATCCATGCGCCTGCGAACTCGATGATTCCGGAACCGAAACAGGCCGCCAGACCCATCCGCCACGCCAGTTCAGCATTACCGGTCGTTTTCACCACCGGTAACATGACGAACAATACAAAGGCAAACAGCGAAACGGTATTGACGCCATACGGAAGCGCCGTGGTCGCTTTCCCGGTTGCAAGGCTCAGCCGTTTCGCCTGCCAGGCATAAAACAGATTACCGATTAACAGGCTGATCGCGACACCGGGCAGAATACGACCGAACACCAGTTCATTGGGCATGCCGAGAAGACCGGTACACAACACCGTAATCAGAATCAGTTGAATTAGATTGTCGACAAACAGTCCAAAAAAGCCGTCAAGATCGCCGCGTGTCCACCAACTGAATTGAAAGGATGTTATCGCCGATCCACTTACCAGGCTCATACGGAAATAGCTCTAACCCGCTTGTTTACAACGAGATTGATTTCTTTTTTCGCTCCCGGATAACTACGCATCACTCATCGGTGATATCAAGATCGTTTTGCACCCGCTTTGCGGCTTCCATGTCCGCACCATGCACCATGATGCGCGCATCCGTAATGCCCGGCAACGGCAGTAATGCGCGCATACCCGCATCATCCACCCGGTATTCTATTCCCTTCTCATCCAGTACATCGCACAAAACTTGCAGGGTGATCGGGTCCGCTGTTTTTATCAGGCATTGCATGGCGGCAGACTA
>CAZJRL010000184.1:0-2588 GCA_964548425.1 uncultured Zetaproteobacteria bacterium
CAGACATCATGCGCAGGCTGTTGACCAGCTCCTGCGATGCATCCGGAAATTCCGGCTCTGTGAATGCGGACACCGGCGCCGGAGTTTCAACATCCAGCTTCTTGGCTGGCGAAATCATCATCAACATGGCAGACAACATATCGCTGCACCATCTTTTCGGCAATGGCCGGAACGGGTTCTGATCTGAACTGTCGTTGGGCTTTTTAAGCCATAGTCCAAACGCATTCTTAAGCTGCTGCAGGCATTGACAATGGCATCAAATGATGTATATTTATGTGCATCAGATGGGTTCAGGAGCTTAATGATGCGTACAACATTAAATTTGGATGATTCACTGCTTGAGAAGGCCGGGTGCTTAACCGGGGTGAAAGAGAAAACTGTACTGGTTCGCGAAGGATTGAAGGCGTTGGTCGAGCGGGAAAGTGCCCGCAGGCTGGCCCGTCTGGGCGGAACCGAGCCGAAACTGGAAGCGGCGCCACGGCGTCAATCAGGGAAGTGCTGAACAAACCATGATCCTGGTTGATACGTCCATCTGGATTGATCATCTGCGTTCAGGGGATTCCGCACTCAAAACATTGCTTGAGGCTGGCAGGATATGGACGCATCCCTTTGTGATTGGAGAACTGGCCTGCGGCAATCTCAGTCAGCGCGAGACGGTCTTGTCCCTGTTGGAAGATTTACCGCATGTAAAGGCAGCAACGGATGAAGAAACCCTGTTTTTTATCAAGACCAACGCACTGATGGGGAGGGGCATCGGCTATGTTGACGCCCACCTGCTCGCCGCAGCCGCACTGACCGGCCCAATCAAGCTGTGGACACGGGACAAACGACTGCGCGCAGTCGCCGAATCACTGGGGATGGCGCGGTGATAGGTGAGTGCGTCAATCGTCTGTTGTTTTCATTGCAATCTGAAGTGTGGCCGCGGCTTTATTTGTCAAAGTATTCGTACTATCCTGCGCACCCTTTCAGATTTGGATAGTTCACAACACCAGAGGAGAACAACACATGGCACTCAATGTGTATTACGATAAAGATGCTGATCTTTCCATCATTCAGGGCAAGAAAGTGGCCATCATCGGCTACGGCTCCCAGGGCCATGCCCACGCCAACAACCTCAACGATTCCGGTGTAGACGTCACCGTGGGTCTGCGTGCCGGTTCCGCATCGGTTGCCAAGGCCGAAAACGCCGGTCTGAAAGTCAGCGGTGTTGCCGAAGCCGTTGCTGGTGCCGATCTGGTCATGGTGCTGACGCCGGATGAATTCCAGTCGCAGTTGTATAAAAATGAACTGGAGCCGAATCTGAAACAGGGTGCGACACTGGCGTTTGCCCACGGGTTCGCCATTCACTACAACCAGATCACACCGCGTGCCGATCTGGATGTCATCATGATTGCGCCAAAAGCGCCGGGGCATACGGTGCGTTCAGAATTTGTTGGCGGCGGTGGTATTCCCGATTTGATTGCCATTGCCCAGGATGCCAGCGGCACGGCCAAGGATGTGGCGTTGTCCTACGCTTCAGCCATTGGCGGCGGACGCACCGGTGTGATTGAAACCACGTTCAAGGATGAAACCGAAACCGACCTGTTTGGTGAGCAGGCCGTGCTTTGCGGTGGTCTGGTGGAACTGATTAAGGCCGGTTTTGAAACCCTGACCGAAGCCGGGTATGCGCCGGAAATGGCATATTTTGAATGCCTGCACGAGGTCAAACTGATTGTTGATCTGATTTATGAAGGCGGCATCGCCAACATGAATTACTCGATCTCCAACAATGCGGAATATGGTGAATATGTCACCGGGCCTCGCGTCATCAACGATGAATCCCGCAAGGCCATGAAGGAAGCGCTGCACAATATCCAGACCGGCGAATATGCCAAGCAGTTTATTGCAGAAGGTGCAACCAATTATCCATCCATGACGGCCTACCGTCGTCTCAATGCGGCGCACCCGATTGAACAGACTGGCGAACAATTGCGCGCCATGATGCCGTGGATCAAAAAGATCGTGGATAAGTCGAAGAACTGACGCGCGTCCGGAAATCTGCCTAACGGGAGGCTGATGCCTCCCGTTTTTCAACATAGCGCTGGTGATATTCCTCGGCGGGATAGAACGGGGAAACGGCGACAATCTCGGTGACAACAGGCGCGCCCAGACGTTGCTGGCATGCATCACGCGATGCCAGCGCGGCCTCTTTCTGCGCTTCGCTGTGGTAAAAAATCACGGAGCGGTACTGGCTGCCGATGTCCGGTCCCTGACGGTTCAGTTGCGTCGGATCATGGCAATTCCAGAAGACATCAAGCAAGGCTTCATAGCCCACCGTGGCCGGATCAAAACGAACTTCAACGGACTCGGCATGGCCCGTCGTACCTGTACACACCTGTTCATACGATGCCTCCGGAATATAGCCGCCGCAGTACCCCACGCGGGCGCCCGCCACGCCCGGTATCTTGCGGAAAGCAGCCTCCACACCCCAGAAACATCCGGCCGCAAAGGTGGCGGTATCGAAATGTGTTTCGTTAATGTTCATGATTTCCGAACGGAGGTGTCCATGACATCATTCTCGGAAACCAGCGCGGTACATGGGCCTTGTA
>CAZJRL010000185.1:0-2575 GCA_964548425.1 uncultured Zetaproteobacteria bacterium
TGGACCGTTTTATCATCGGCCAGGCCGATGCCAAACGCTCCGTTGCCATTGCACTCAGGAACCGCTGGCGGCGCAAGCAGGTCCCCTCCCCCATGCGCGAGGAAATCACGCCTAAGAATATTCTGATGATCGGCCCGACAGGCGTTGGCAAAACCGAGATCGCCCGCCGTCTGGCCAGACTTGCCAAGGCTCCATTTGTAAAGGTCGAAGCCACCAAATATACCGAAGTCGGCTATGTCGGACGTGATGTGGAATCCATTATCCGCGACCTGGTGGATACGGCGATTAAAATAGTACGCGATGAACACCTGGTACGTGTGCAGGCACGGGCCGAAGAAGCCGCCGAAGATCGTCTTCTGGATATCCTGATTCCACACCCGGTGCCTAAATCCGGCCCTGTTTCAGCGGATCAGTCCAAGCAGGGAAATAATTCGCGGGAAAAGATGCGGCATAAACTGCGCTTGGGTGAAATGAATGACCGCCAGGTGGAAATCGAGGTGCAAAGCAGCCCGCAAATGCCCATGATGCAGGTGTTTTCCAATCAGGGGACCGAAGAGATTGACATGAAGGACATGCTGGGTGGCCTGCTTTCATCGCAATCCAAACGACGACGCATGACCGTCAGAGATGCATTGGCATACCTGCAACAGGAAGAGGCTGATCGCCTGCTGGACATGGACCGCATCAAGGAAGAAGCCATCAGCCGGGCGGAGAATGACGGCATCGTATTTCTTGATGAAATGGACAAGATTACACACCGGGAAGGCAAGGATGGGGACGTATCACGCGAAGGCGTTCAGCGCGATTTGCTGCCGCTGGTCGAAGGAACCACCGTCAACACCCGTAACGGAACGGTGAATACCGATCATGTGCTATTTATTGCTTCCGGCGCCTTTCATCTGGCCAAGCCCTCCGATCTTATCCCGGAATTACAGGGGCGTTTTCCTATCCGCGTATCACTGGATGCTCTGGGTGAAGAGGAATTCCGCCGGATTCTGACGGAACCTGAAAATGCTTTGACCCGCCAATATGCTGCATTGATGGCCACCGAGGATTTGCATGTCGAATATACCGAAGACGGCATCACCGAAATCGCCAGGCTGGCCGTACAGGTCAATGAGCAAACCGAGAACATAGGCGCCCGCCGCCTGCATACCCTGCTGGAACGCGTGCTGGAAGAGGTCAGCTACGATGCGCCGGAGCGCAAGGAAAAGAATTTGACCGTGGATGCAGCCTATGTACGCGAACGGCTTGAGGGCATCTCGAAAGATGAGGATTTATCGCGTTATATTCTTTGATGCGTGATCCTGATTCTTGTGGTTTAAAGTTATTGTATAATGACAGCTTGGGTGATTTGAAATAGCAGTGTGGCTATAGCAGTTTGCAATCGTAGAGACTGAATTTCCGGTCATCCGTCATCAGGAAAAAACCACGTGCATTGCTTTGCGCGATTAGCATTCGATCAAACGGGTCTTTATGGTGAAACGGCATGTTCTTCAGAGACATTGCATCCTGAGCGCTAAAATCAAGTAGTTCAAAGCCACTTTTCTCTGCTATTTCAATGGGATTAAAGTTAACCTGTAATTTTCCAAGCGATGATTTAATCATAATTTCAATAATACTTACCGAACTGACATAAATAATATTGGCGGCTGTTTCCAGTTCCGCCCGCTTTTGTATATTAATTTTATCCGGTTCTGAAATAGCCCATAGAAAAATATGCGTATCAATGATGATTTTCATTGCTCATCACCATAAAACATTGCATTAACAGACTCATCTTCATCGCATAAATCATCCGGCGCCTCAAACTGACCCGCCAACAAACCCAGTTTGCGCTTGCCTTCAGGCTTGTGAACAACCAGATCAACAAGCGGCAAATTGTTTTTGGCAATCACAACTTTTTCTCCGTGAAAGGCCATATTTACCAACTTGGATAAATTCGCCTTAGCTTCAGAAATATTCACTATCATGGCGCACCTCTTATTTCTCCAAACAAGTCTATTCTACCTAAGTAGAACAAGTTGGTCAATTATATGGAGTAAGGGTGAATCAAACCATTATCTTGAGTTAATCCAACCTGCCTTTTAGAGTTCACCCATCCTGAAGACGGCACCGGATTAAAATGCAAACAACCGGGCCGAAGCGGAAAGGAAGCGATGAACGAAAAGAAACCTGTCACTGCGGCGACGCTGTTGCGCGCCAGGCAGCATGGCGAAAAATCCATATGGCTGACTGCCTATGATGCCGCCAGCGCAAAGCTGGCTGAAGAAGCAGGCGTGGATGTGCTGCTGGTCGGCGATTCGCTGGGCATGGTCTGCCTCGGCTTCGATACCACCCTCCCCGTCACGATTGAACACATGATCCATCACACCGCCGCCGTGGTTCGCGGACGGACAAATGCATGGGTGGTCTGCGACCTTCCCTTCGGCACCTATCAGCAATCACCCGAACAGGCATTTGAAACATCCGTGCGCGTGTTGCAGGAAACAGGGTGCGATGCCGTCAAGCTGGAAGGTGGCGAACCCATGGCCGAAACCATTCATTTCCTGGCAGATCGGGGCATTGCAGTGGT
>CAZJRL010000186.1:0-2531 GCA_964548425.1 uncultured Zetaproteobacteria bacterium
GTGTGTAAGGATCAGTATTTCAGCCGCCGCAAGGCGGGGATGAAGGCCGCCAGAGCGGACGATACGGTACTCTTCGGCAAACCTTCCTGCATCCCCGGTTTGGATGAGAATATCAAGAAGACACCCAACGACAGCATGGTGCGGGTAAGAGTGATGATTGATGGGAAGCCGGCCAAAGCGGAAGTGTTTGCCATTCCGGTGGATGATAAGGGGCATGAGAAGAAGAGAAAAAGGGGTAGTCCGACCTATTCGGAAAGGAATGCCTATGGCAATTTATCTGATCCAATATCACTGACTATGCCTGCGGGAAGATACCGGCTGCGGGTAGTGTCCCAGGATCGTTTTTATCATCCTTATCAGGCATTCCCTGATCAGGAGGTGCTGATTACCGTTCAGGCGGGGAAACCGGTGGATAGAACCTATACATTTGCGACAGGATATTTGACTGTGAAGGCATTGGATTCAGGTGGTCGGCCAGTAAACGTAACCGTGGAACTCATGCAGCCAGGCAGAAAGCTGCCCCGGCAGCGTATTCCGATGAATATGCGTCTGCTTTCCGGAAAATATCGCCTGTTCGTCGCAGAAACAAAATCACATCGGGAAAAGACGTTCGATATTGAAATGAAAGCAGACCAGACGCTTACACAAACGGTAACTTTCACCGCGGAATCAGCCAATGGAACTTCATCCAGGAATGCATCCTCATGCTTCAATCAAGTTCAGGGAAAAATTTCCTGGAGCCTTGCAACCAGATATACCCGGTGGAATCCGGATAATATCAATCGCTTGTGTCGGGGTGAGGAAAATTCAAGTGAACCACCAGCTTGTTTTGACCGTGTGATGCATGCAGGCACCACACATGGAAATGATGGGTCGCAGTGGATATGGCAGGATGCTCTGGATCTTTGCGAGGGCACGTCCAACGCTAATGAAACAATTCGCTGTTTTGAAAATGATTTACAAAAAGGTTTAACCTTGAAACAGGCTATTCAGCATTGTGGCAAATAAGGGGAGATGTCCATGCTATGCACGGATGCTCTGACTTTTTCAGGGTATCCTAACGCCCAAGTTAAATCAGGATAAATGAGAAAAGGAGGGAAAATGAAGCTTACTCACTGGAAACGATTGATTGTGGCTGTATTTGTCGGCGGCGGGCTAGCTATATTAGCACCTTTCATGGCGCTAGCCGGAAGTTTTCTGGATGAGATGCAGGTACCGGATACCTGCGGCACAACCTATGCAGACAAGCTGGCAGCCTGCACGCCGTTTCGCTGTACCAAACCCAGCCCGATGGCGATGATGTTTGGCTTTCCTTCCGAGGAAGAACTCCAGAAGATGCCGCCGGAACGCCAGAAGAAGATGAGGGCATCCATGGCGGCGGCTGAGAAGAAAATGCAAAGCATGTCGCCTGCAGAACGTGCAGCAATGAAAGCGAAGATGGTCTCGACACTCGAAATCAAGGGTTATAATGCGCAACACCAGTGTCAAGTTGAGACTGACATATCACCAAAGTACTTGATGCGGTGTGCTTACGATGTCCCGATGCTCAAGCGGGTCAGCGATTATGAAAGAATCATCGCCAAAGCCGACCATGTCGAATCCGAGAGTAGCGGGTCAACGGTCAATGGAAAATGGGTGACAAAATCCGTGACGAAAGTGGATGGCAAGGTTGTCGACAATCCGTTGGTGGAAGCCATGAACAAGAAGATATGCAAGACATTGAAAAAGGATGCCGACCAGGGCCTAATCGACATCGATCAAATGAATCGGATGGCGCATATCGAACTCAATCTTTCGGAGCACGGCAAGCATGTGGCTGGTCATGTGCAAATACTGAATACAGCGGATGGCAAGGTTCTCTTTGATAAAGATGTCGCAACGGATCGACAAATGCGGGAAATCAACCTGAAGCCGGGAACCTTTGATATCAAGGTGGCGAGCAAGAACCCACAATTGCCACCGGTCTGGTTTCGTGGGGTTAAGCTCGGGGCAGGCAAGGTTTTCAAAAAGGATATAGAATTTTATGCTATTTCAGGAACATTAAAATTAACCGTCAATCTTAACGGCAAGCCATCCAAGGGCGCTGCTATTTATATCAAGGATCCGGATACGAAAAAATGGCTTGGCAAGTGGAACGTTTGGAAGAAGCCTACTTTTTCCTTTATGCCTGCCAGTATTAAGCTGCCTGAGACGTTGAGCGGACGCTATCAAGTGTTTGTGGCGGCAGTGCCTACCGGGTTGAGCGTTCCCCATAATGCAAAATACAAGGACTTCCTACTCACCATCAAAAAGGGTGAAACTGTGGAAAAGGTAATTGATTTTGGCAATGTTCCGGATGCAGCCAATAAAGTCGGCATGCATTCAAGGCAGACGGTAAGAAGTGCCGGGGAAAGTGCCAACACCCTCTTCATTCTTGATGCTTCCGGCAGCATGTGGGGCCAAATCAAAGGCAAACCCAAAATCACGATTGCCAAGGAAGTGATGGCTAAACTGGTGCCGGAACTGCCGGACAATGCCCGTATTGGCCTGAT
>CAZJRL010000187.1:0-2510 GCA_964548425.1 uncultured Zetaproteobacteria bacterium
GCTCCAGTTGCCCGCCGGGCTCCAGTGTAATGCTGGCCATGCCCCGCTTGAGGGCGATGGGATTGTCTTCTTCATACTCAAGATTCCAGCCTTCGGCGGCGAGCAATTCCAGGGTGCGGCGAATGCTCCGCTTGCCCTCATAGGGGACAGGTTTCAATGTATCCATGCAAAAGCCGATTTTTTCATGTTCCGTACCAATGCGCCAATCTTCCCGTGGCTTACAACCGGAGGAAAATGCCTCAAGGAGCTGGTTTCTGGATGTTAATATATACGGAGACTCGGATGTTTCCATCATTGGCCAATGCTAGCAGCATCGTTCACAAATGCAGCTTCTTGCAATGACGGACGAATTTACCCTATTGTTAGCCTGTAGGAGAGGAGTAATAATATATGGGCAGCAGCCAGGGTAAAAATATTCAATCAGTTCTATGGGTGATATTCCTCCTGATGATTTCCACGCCCTGGATAATGGGAGCTTATCTGCTGTTGCAAACGGATATAAATATCATCTTCGTCCTTATTTTTCTTGCTGGCTTCACGTTACTTATCGCTTTCCCCGGTTTTTATCTCGTTAAACGATTCATTCATCAACTACAGTCACTGATTGATGGCACAGGCATGTTGGGAGCGGGGAAAGATGACAAACCACTGGTGCTGGAAGAATCCGCGCCGGAAGAGTTGCATGATCTGGCTCATAATTTTAATAGATTACAGCGGGAAGTCGTGCGTCAGAAAAGAAATTTCAGGGAAGTTGGTGACCGGATGCTGGGATACATGAAAGAGCTTGATTCCCATAAACAAAAACTTAAGGAAGAATCTGTTCTGAGAAATTATATTGCACGCTATGTGGGCAAGGATGTGGTGGATCAAATGATTCTTTCCCAGGATGAGGACCCTCTGGCAAATGAACGCTGTGAAGCAACGCTCCTGTTCGCTGATATTCGTTCATTTACAACCATTTCCGAACACATGAACCCGGAAGAAATTATTTCCATGCTTAATGAATACTTCAATGCGATGGTGGATATTATATTTAAACACGGGGGTATTCTGGATAAGTTTGTCGGTGATGAACTGATGGCTGTTTTCCGGCAAAAACCGGACAAGTCAAAGGGACCACTTGATGCAGTATCCGCTGCTGTTGACATGCGAAAAAAAATCAGGGATTTGATGCAGGAAAGAAATGCCAGGGGAAAACAGGTTTTTGAAGTCGGTATCGGAATCAATACAGGTAATGTCGTTACAGGCAATGTAGGCGCCAAAAATCGCATGGATTACACCGTGATTGGCGATACAGTCAACGTTGCCGCACGGTTGGAACAGATGGCCGAAGGTCAGGAAATTATTGTGGGTGAGGACACCTATAAATACTGCAAGGGCCACATCAAGATGCGTGAGAAAGGTGAGATTACAGTCAAAAATCGGGTGTTACCGGTTAAATGCTATGAAGTGATGATCAAGTGGTAAAATAATGATTGGCCTGCACCATCCATGAATCACCAGGATAGTTGTTCCGGCCTCCTCCCCTGTCACACGGGCACCATGACGTCGTCCATGCGGCCTGTAGTATTTGTGAATGCTCCGGGTTAAAGTGCCGTATTCAAAAGAGAAGAACGGAGGGTTTGATTACATGTACAAAACAAGATTTACACTACTTAGCGCCATATTACTGGTATTATCATCCTGTGGCGGCGCTCTTCTGCATGATGACATGAATGAACCTGCCACTACAAAAACTTCTGATGCCGGCGATCATGACAGCTTGGTAGCAGTCAACCAGAAATTAAGCCGCGAAGTCACTCAACTGCGGCAAGAACTGATCCGGATTAAACAGGGTATTGCCGACAGAAGGGCCCAACGGCTGGCGCTCCGGCAAGACGAACATGTGATGCTAAATGACAATCTCGTGCATACCATATTATTCCGCCCCGGTTATATGGAATTAACCCGCCAAAACCATAAAGACATTAAGGATCTGGCAACTGAACTCCGCTCTTTGCCGGACATAAAAAGTATTGATGTGCTTGGCTATACCGATCCGGAACCCATCGGTGGATATCCAAAACGCAAGCATAAAAAACGACATCCATATAAAACCAACATGGCCCTAAGCCAGGCCCGCGCCACCAACGTTACCAATGAACTTATTGCGGCAGGCCTTCCTAAAAATATGGTCCATCTGAAGGGACTTGGCACCACCAGCAACCGGCGGGTAGAAATTCATCTTATAAGAAACTGATATCGTTCAACTCAGTGGAGAATGGATGGGGCCAGCCCCATCCGCGAAACATAATTTGCTGATGTGGGTGCGTTCATCTAAAGTTTGCGCCCTCACCGAAAACTTCGAGGGGGGGGGGGATATAATTCCATGCGCGAAACAAGATTTTCATTACTTGCTTTATTATTCATATTATCATCCTGTAATGGTGCTCCTTTTGGCCATGTCAAGGAAGATGACACAGACATAAACCGCGCCATCCCTATAAAACCAACATGGAACTGAGCAAGGC
>CAZJRL010000188.1:0-2507 GCA_964548425.1 uncultured Zetaproteobacteria bacterium
TAACCGCATCTTCCTACTCCCTCAATTCCGGGCAGTGGTTTCAAATCAACCGCTTTCCTTTGCCGCCCCCGGCTGGCATGGCGCTGATAAAAACGCCAGGGTGCATGGCTTTATCTCCGCCTCTGGAGAAATCCAGCTACCGCCGGATTGCAATCACGGCGTACTGGGAAAACTGGCCGGATTCTGCACCCTCACGAATGTTGAACAGATGATTACCTTGCAACTGGACAACAAAGCCTTGCAACGCATGGGAACAGATAAGGCAGCCCTGAAACGAAGCAGAAACGTGCTGGAATCATTGCAATCAACCCTGCCGCAAGCCGTAGCTTACCTGTTCGATAAACGGCAATCACAGAAACCGGTCGCCACGGCGGCCGCGGCATCCATGGTCATGGTGCTACGCGAGGCCTCGGCCATCCATAAACTGCGCAAAACCGGCTTTGCATTTTCCCAACCCTTCAGGGACAAACCGGAAATCGTGCTGCTCGATGCATCCGCCGATGCGTTTGCCTTCATTCAAAACTGCGCCGATGCAGGCGTTATACTGAATACCCTTATCAAGCCCGTGCAATGGATCTGCGGCACGGCATCCATCAAGGCATGGATGGATGTCCCCATGGACAGAACAGATCGATGGCTGGAAATCTGTTATCAGAAACAACGCAACAGTAAACCTAAGCAGCTTATCGCCCGCATTGAAGACGACCGCTACGGTGAGCTCGAAATTAAAGGCGTGCGTAACACCAGGCAAGGACACGCCCTGCTGAAATCGACCGTATCACTGCAACCCAAACATGTATTGCGGCTGCGCGAACTGGATGAGGCCGAGGTGAAAAAACAGGGGCTGGATCAACTTACATGACCTATCATCCGGAACGCCCGCTGATCGTGCAGGGCGATCATTCGCTGCTACTGGAAACGCACAATCCACAATTCGCCGCGGCCCGCGATGCGATTGCTCCGTTCGCTGAACTGGAAAAATCACCCGAGCACATCCATAGTTATCGTATTCACCCGTTAAGCCTGTGGAATGCCGCCGCAGCCGGTCATACGCTTGAAGAAGCCGAAGCAGCCCTGCAACAATTCAGCAAGTACGCCATTCCGGCCAATGTGTTGGAGGAGATGCGCCACACCTTCGCCCGCTATGGCCAGTTGGTATTAACAAAGGACAATGAGCTGACCCTGCGGCTAACCATCAGCGACCCATTCATCGCCGCTCAGGTAGCCAGGGAAAAAAGCCTGGCCGGCAAATTTAAGCAACAGATTGCTGATAACATTTTTCTTGTTGATCCGGCTCGCCGCGGATCGCTCAAACATGCGCTCATCAAACTGGGCTTTCCGGTTAATGACCAGGCGGGCTTCATCGATGCGCCACAACTCGACCTTACTCTGCGCACCCATACGCTGACGGACGGACATGTATTTGAACTGCGCGATTATCAGCACAAGGCTATTGATGCCTTCGTGGCTGCCGGTAGTCATGGCGTGGTTGTGCTGGCCTGCGGATCGGGCAAGACCATCGTCGGCATGGGCATCATGTCCCGAACTGCCATGAACACGCTTATTATTACGCCCAATACAGCCGCGGCGCATCAGTGGCGAGCCGAACTACTCGATAAAACGTATCTTGATGAAACACAACTGGGAGAATACACCGGTGCACGCAAGGACATCCAGCCCGTCACCATCGCCACCTATCAGATGCTCACCTACCGCCCCGAAAAAGATGGCGACATGCCGCATATGGAACTGATAACCGGCCACGAATGGGGCTTGATTATCTTCGATGAGGTGCATGTGTTACCCGCCCCCGTGTTCCGGGCCGTCTCCGAGATTCAGGCCCGCCGCAGGCTGGGTTTGACCGCCACCCTGATCCGCGAGGATGGACTGGAAAAGGATGTGTTCTCACTGATCGGCCCCAAACGCTACGATCTCCCATGGCGTGATCTGGAGCAATCCGGTCATATTGCCGAAGCTCATTGCATCGAGATTCGCGTGCCGATGTCCGAAGATGATCATTTCGCTCATGCCCTCGCCGAGGATCGGCGCAAGGCCTACCGCATTGCCGCCGAAAACAAGGTCAAGGACAGCGTTGCCCGAGCCCTGATTGAAAAACATGATGGTGAAGGCATACTGGTCATCGGCCAATACATCAAGCAATTGGAACGTATTGCCGAAACCCTTGGCGCACCTGTCATTACCGGTCGCATGAGTTCTACAGAACGCGAACGCCTCTATGCCGCTTTTCGCGCCGCTGAACTACGTCTTCTGGTCGTCTCCAAGGTGGCCAATTATGCCATTGATCTACCCGATGCCTCCGTTGCTATCCAGATTTCCGGTTCCTTCGGTTCCCGTCAGGAGGAAGCCCAGCGATTGGGGCGTATCCTGCGCCCCAAAGGTGGCCCCGCCTTTTTCTACACGCTCGTCTCCGATGATAGCGAGGAATTAAGATTTGCCGCCAATCGCCAACGATTTCTGGCGGAACAAGGCTATGACTACATGATTGA
>CAZJRL010000189.1:0-2487 GCA_964548425.1 uncultured Zetaproteobacteria bacterium
CTGTCGGACTTAGGGGAATCGTAGCGAGCAGGTGGGGAAGCGAGGCCAAAAAGCTACGGATTTGAGGCGCATAGTGGTAACTATGTAACGAAAATACGGAGTTTTTTTGGACCGTTTCCCCTGCCGCGCAGTAGATTTATCATAAGCCCGACAGGCTCCTAGCCGTCGAAAAAGCGGGTGAAAGTATGCACGTCCTCACGCGGTGTGCGATAGCTGTTTGCAGCCGCAGCTTCATCCTCATAGCCAAGCGCCATACCACAGATCAGGGTGGACGCCTGCGGATAGCCCAGCTCCTGTTTGACAATATCCGGATATTCGCCGAGTGCCGCCTGCGGGCAGGTCGCCAGACCTTCCTCCACCGCTGCCAGCATCAGTGATTGCAGAAACATGCCGAAGTCCATGAACGAACCGGTCGCCAGCTCTGTATCCATGAAGAAGAACAGTGCCACCGGTGCATCAAAGGCACGGTAGTTCGCTGCCCACTGATCACGTTGCCGCCCTTTGTCTTCACGCATGATATTCAACGCTGAATAGAGTTGCAGACCGCAGGCCCGCCTTCGATCTTTGTAGGGAGGTTTCCATTCGAGCGGATAATACTGATAGTCCGCCCGGCCATGCTTTCCGGACCGGAAGGCCGCTTCAATCTTTTCCTGGATGTCCTGCTTCTTGCGGCCACTCACCACCGCCACCTGCCACGGCTGCGTGTTGGCACCGGACGGCGCATGCCGCGCCGCATCCAGTATTTGCTCAATCGAACCGCGCTCAACCGGCCTGTCGAGGAATGCGCGAACGGACTTTCGCGCTAGCAGTACATCACGGATATTCATGGGCATAAGCTACACCCAATCTTACTGCCTTGTCCGCATGGCCTGAAATATCAAGCGGCATGGCTAAAATCATTAATACCGTGAATCAAGCCCGACAGACTGCCAGATGTCATAAATCACCGTGATGATCGCGTCTGTCTGCGTGTATCGCACAGGCAGGCGGTAACATTTATGAATAATCCGGTCTAGGCTCTCGCCCATGCCAAAGATTTTGTTTCATTTCGGAGAGCTGTCGCTCAAGGGCAAGAACCGCTCCACGTTTGAACGCCAGATGGCGCGCAATATCAAACGGGTGATTAAACCGGTTCTCAAGCCTGGCGGTTTCCACCGCGAGCACGGGCGAATGGTGGCCGATGTGGAAAACATTTCCGACGACTTGCTGGATTATCTGGCACTCATTCCCGGCATACGCAATTTTTCCATCGTACATGAGGCCGGACTTTCACTGGAAGCCATGCAGCAAACAGCCAGGCAGGCAGTGCTTGCGGACTATGGGGAGGATGTGACTGGCACGCCGTTCCGTGTTACCGCGAAACGCAGCAACAAACAGTTTCCCATCGCTTCCCCCGAACTGAATTTCGAGATTGGCGGTTATCTCAAGACGCAACTGGGTCTGGCCGTCAATCTCGATCATCCCGATATCGACGTACGTATCGAAATCGGTCGTGATGCCGCTTACATCTACACGCGCAAGATTCCCGGTATTGGCGGGTTGCCGGTGGGGTCGTCCGGACGCGGCGTGGTGCTGTTTTCCGGCGGCATCGATTCACCGGTCGCGGCGTACACGATGATGAAGCGTGGCATGACCGTCATACTGGTACACTGCTATAACAGTACCATCAACCGCGATTTTGCCAAAATCCGTGATCTGGCGGCGCAGCTCTCCCGCTACCAGGGGCACATCAAACTGTTTCTTGTTGATCTGGAAGAATTCCAGCGCCATGCCATTGCGCATGTTCCGGCCGATTACCGCATGATTATCTACAAGCGGCAAATGATCCGTGAAGCAGCTAAAATCGCCCATGATATGCATGCGCAGGGTCTGGTCACTGGCGATTCGCTGGGCCAGGTGGCCAGCCAGACGCTGGCCAATATTCAGGCCATTTACGATGCCAGCCCCTTACCATTGCTGTCGCCGCTGATCGGTTTTGACAAGGAGGAAATCATTGTGCTTGCCCGCCACATTGGCACCTTCGACATTTCCATCGAGGAATACTGCGATATCTGTTCCTTCCTGATTGCCAAACATCCGGAAACGCACGGCAAACGCACCACCGTGGCACAACTGGAAGCACGGCTTCCCATTTCCACTTTGGCCAGTCCGGTCAGGACCCTCATGTTTGATGGAGGCAGGGGAAATGGTAAAACGGGTTGAAAAAACAGATGCCGAATGGAAAGAGCAATTAACACCGGAGCAATTCCGAATATGTCGCAGAAAGGATACGGAACCGGCATTCACCGGTGAATATCATGATTTCCATGATGCGGGCACATATGCCTGCGTCTGTTGTGGCCATGCCCTTTTTTCCAGTGGAGACAAATTCGATTCCGGTACCGGCTGGCCCAGCTTCACCCGACCGGTTTCGGAGGATGCTGTTGCCTGGCAAACAGATATATGCCTGCTTATGCGCCGCACCGAAGTGCTGTGCGCTGCCTGTGA
>CAZJRL010000190.1:0-2456 GCA_964548425.1 uncultured Zetaproteobacteria bacterium
CGATCATGGGGGTTCTTGTTAGTATCGCGTTGCCCGCTTTCAGTCAGTGGCGGGCGCATTCGGCTGTCAACGATGCATCGACGGCTATTATGGGACATTTGAAGCAGGCTCGAAACATAGCCATGGCTGAGAGCCGCGATGTACGGGTTGTATTTGCTACAACGGCCTACACCTTTGATAAGGATACCACTGGAAGCTGTGGCGGTTGCAAAAATATGACATACTCCCTGAGTCGGTACTCAGCCAACCTGTCGGTAAGCACCAAGATCAGCAATAATACCGTTACATTCAGTAGTTCCGGAACAGGGACAACAGGCACAATTACATTGAAAGATTCTGTGGACACTTCCTTTTGCAAAAATATTACCGTGAACGGAATAGGACGGGCGTATTTCTCGTCATCCACGGCATGTCCATAACGGTGCTTTCATGAAGGGTTTTACGTTGATTGAAACCATGGTGACCCTGGTTATTCTGGCGGTGGGTTTGCTGGCGCTGGGGACATTTTATATTTCGGTGATTGATGGTCAGCAAGTCGCACAGGAACGCCTGATGGCGGTGCATCTTGCTGAACAGGTGATGGAAAACTGGCAGCATGATGCCAATGACTATGCACCGAATATCTCCAGCGGATGTGTTTTATCGGTGCGATCATCTGCGCCCACTTATCCGCTTTCAGTAACCTGTACGCCTTCAACACTGGCGGTGGCATATACTATCTTGTCCGATACATCCCAGGCTCAGGCGCCACTGCCATTCAACCCGAATGACGGAGGTGGTCCTCTCGTTTCTTCAAATACAGGCAATTTCTCTATCCGTGATATGAAGCAGGTCGTTACCGCATCAGGCAATAGCGTGACGCCAAGGGTCAAGGTGGTAACAGTCTCATGGTTGCACAAGGGTAAAGCCAGGACACCGGTTGTGTTGACCCATATCTCAAGGCTGCAATGATGTACGCCAGTCATCACGAAGTCCCGTCGTCACGGGATTATATCCCGCGAAGGCGGGAGGAGTCACGAAGCCCCGTCGTCACGGGATTATATCCCGCGAAGGCGGGAGGGGGCACGAAGCCCCGTCGTCACGGGATTATATCCCGCGAAGGCGGGAGAGGGTATGGATCAAGTCCTCAGTCCTTTCAAAACGGATTTACACTGGTTGAGGTGCTGATTGCCATGGTGATTGCCCTGATATTACTGGCCGGAGTCGTGGGGCTGTTTATCAGCCAGCAGAAGTCCGCCGATATGATACTGGATAAAACGGATCGCTTAAGTGATTTGTTTCTGGCTTCCCAGATCATGCAAACTGAACTGCGCGATGCACAGGCAATATGCTGGGATGGCACAAACAATCAGATTGTTTATCAGCCTCAGGATTCAACCGCGGTCGTAGCCGATCCCTGCACAGCGGTAGATAGTACGAACGGTGCATTCAAATTTGTCAGTGCGGGCGCTTCGGGTTGCAGCACGAGTGGCACGCCGTGCCTCTGTTGGGATCGGCCAAACCAGGGTAGCGGATGTCAGGAGTTAGTGAGAAATATGAAGGGTACGACTGGCATGCAGATTTCACCAACCATCAATTCGGATTTAAAAGCGCTGAGAACCATTACATTGACAGCTTTGGCACAAAATCTTGACAGAGTAGATCGGGATGTTCCGCTGGAATTTGATATATGGCCAAGGAACTGAGCATGATTGCCGTGCGCCCGATAGCGGTTAAAGAAGAGGGTTTTGTTCTGGCTACTTCGCTGGTCTTACTGTTGCTCCTGACGATGCTTGCCGTGGGCGTGATGTATTCCGGGAATGTTTCCCAGCAAACGAGTGCGACGGCCCGTGATACTACAGAGGCTTTTTACTACGCGGAAACAGGTATCCACTATATAACATGGGCATTGAAGAATGATGCCGAATTCGACAGCTTTCCGGGCCCCCCGGAAGTTGTGAAACGCAGTTCGGGTGATGGGGGGGTATTTCAGGAGGCTACGCTGCCAAGCGCCGCCGACCCCGTGGCTGTCGCTGCCGCTGCTGCTGTCGCTATCACGGTTGGCGACCGCTATGAACTCTTTGCCAATTTGTCTTATCCGGGGCCGACAGCTATCAGCGACACCTCTGATCAGGGTACTTGTAATAAAACGGTCAATCCTGATTATCAATGCCAAGTTATGTACTTTGATAATAGGCTTCTTGCAAGCAGAACAAATGCGATATGCTGGGGCGGAGGGTTATGTCCGGGCACTTCGAACCCGCCCACCTTTGACGGCATTAACCAGAACTTGCCGCGCTACATCAAGTTGGAAATTGACGCGAGCGGAAATGTCACGCCCACCATTCCAGCGCTCCTTGCATCTCCTGGCCAACCCTACCATGGCACCGTTGTTGGAACGGATGTGCCGAACAACGGTGTCATTGTGTGGATTACCGCCGGAGATGCAACGGAGGATGCGGAAATCCTGCCATCCT
>CAZJRL010000191.1:0-2453 GCA_964548425.1 uncultured Zetaproteobacteria bacterium
TATCGCCCTGTGTATTGCCGCTGGTGCCGGCTTATCTGTCGTATATTTCCGGCGTATCGGTCAATGAATTGCGCCAGCAGGATAAGCGGGCGGCGCTGATTCGACGGCATGCGTTGGCTCAATCCTTGTGGTTTATAACCGGTTTCAGCCTGATCTTCATTGCTCTGGGGGCCACGGCCACGCTGCTCGGTCAATGGTTAATAGGACATATGGAGTTGCTCGGCAGGATTGCCGGAGCGATTATCGTGGTATTCGGGCTGCATTACACAGGCATCATTCGTATCCCCCTGCTAATGATGGAAGCACGATTTGAGGCCGGCGGAGTGAATGTAAGGCATGGCTTGGGCGCGCTGGTGCTGGGATCGGCATTTGCCTTTGGCTGGACACCATGTGTGGGACCTATTCTGGGAGCAATTCTTGCTGTTGCCGGTGTTCAGTCCGGAATCATGCATGGAATTGTGCTATTGCTGGCTTATTCATTAGGGCTGGCTATTCCATTTTTACTGGCAGCGTTGGCCACGGATTCCTTCCTGCGCTGGTCACAGAGTTTCAATCGCTATCTGGTAGTGGTTGAGAAGATCTCAGGGATACTACTGATCATAGTTGGTGTATTAATTTTTATTGGAAGCTTCAGCCTGATCTCCGCCTGGCTGATCCAGTGGTTCCCGGCCTTGGAAAATATTGAAGACATCTTTACCCGAACATAGATAAAAAAGGAGAAACCATGCGCAAAACAACAATAAACGGACTTATTTTTGCCAGCTTAACCCTTGCTGGCTGTAATACTGATACGGCGAGTAATAACCAGGTGGAGTCAGACACTGCGCCCACAACGACTGTAAGCACACCGGATCCGGTGAGAGGAGCAGCACTGTTTGCCGCCAACTGTGCAGCCTGTCATGGTCAGAATGCGAGAGGAAGCAATCAGGGCCCGCCACTCATCCACCGTATCTATGAGCCATCCCACCATGACGACTTTTCCTTTTACCGCGCCGTCAGCGGCGGCTCGCGCCAGCACCACTGGCAATTCGGTGATATGCCGCCTGTCCCCGGTGTCAGTTTCGAAGATACGAGTCACATCATTGCCTGGGTGCGTCAGCAACAAAGGCGGGCCGGGATTGAATAGTATAGTGAAAAAAGCTTTTCTGTTTGCACTGCTATTGTTGCTGACCTCATGTAGCAGCTCCACCAATAAGGTTGTTGGCAAGGGAGATGTGTTTCCCGGCATGAAACTGCATAGTCTCTCAGGAGACATTGTCTATAGCCGTGAATTGTTCAAAGGCAAGGTCATTATATTTAATGTCTGGGCCACATGGTGCCCACCCTGCCGCAAGGAAATGCCGGACTTGTTGCGATTGAGTCAAATATTACCAAAGAAACGCTTTATGGTTGTCGCCTTGTCCGTAGATAAAAATCTTGATGATGTTAAAACCTTTGTTCATGAACATAGATTGACCTTTCCCGTGTTCTGGGATCAGGGAGGCGATGCCATTGCCGCACCGGAACTGGGTGTGTTCAAATACCCGGAAACTTTGGTCATGAACCGTGAAGGCAGAGTCGTGATCAGGGTGATTGGCGCTTATCCCTGGGCCGGGAAGGATACCGTCAAAGCGCTAAAACACATTGCCAGATATGGCGATATCCCCAAGGGATAAGCATGCGATCCCGCCTGGCATGGAAAATCGGAGGCTGGCTCACACTGGTCTTTGCGCTGGTCGCATACGTTGGCTGGCACATGCTCCGGGATTTTAATACACTGCATCAGGAAACTATACTCATTGAAGCAGCCAATCACGAAAGCCATCATCTGCACGAACTGGAAATGGATTTGATGCATGCGATTACGCCTGTCCGTTCGTTTCTCATTAACGGTGACTGGCGTCAGCCAAAAATATTTGAAGATAATCATACTGCATTGCTGACAGTTCTGAATCGGGAATATGCGGGAAAACCAATCAGCATTCAGCTGAGGAAAGCTTCAACCGCCATTACATTTAGAGCAAGGGAGATTTTCTCTTTACCATTCCCTTCAGGGAATCTTGAGGGGCCAATCTTGATGCGTGAAATCGATGATATCGTAGACAAGGCGTCCCGAAGGCTTTCTACGAGACATCGTGAACTGGATCAAAGTGTGAATTTAGCAATGCAGGCAGTCTCTGACATGCGTGTGGACACGCGAAATGATTTTCTGTTCTCCATTCTTGCCCTGTTTTCATTGCTTGCCGGGCTAACTGCCTACCTCTATCTGCACATGGTTCATCCTCTCGTGCACCTGCGCCGTGAACTGAAGAAAGTCAGCAACGGAGATTTTAATATTCATTGTCCCGAACTCACCCGTGATGAACTGGGTGAACTGGCTCTTGCCTGCAATCTGATGGGCGAGGCCCTGCAGGAGCGGGACATTAAGTTGAATCATGCCCGCAATATGGCTGCTCACCATGAAAAAATGCGCG
>CAZJRL010000192.1:0-2429 GCA_964548425.1 uncultured Zetaproteobacteria bacterium
CCGGATCAGTGACCGCATCGAAGGTGGCTTCCCATTCCTGCTTGGCACGCTCAATATGGCCTTTGGATTCATTCAGATCTTCCAGCATGAACAGCATGGACTGGCGCGTTTTTTCGGCTTCATCCACGCGTTGTTGCAAGGCCGCATCCGCATGCTCGCGCCTGATCTCGGCGCTGACCCTGGCTGCAATGATTTCGAACACTTCTCTGGCATGATCCGGAAAATTTAATTTACTGTGAAAGAGAGCACAGAGTATGCCGATGGCATGGCCTTGACTGTCCCTGAGCGGTATACCGGCATAACCCTCCACTTGCAGGTCGACAAGCGCCTGATCATCCGGAAAAAGATCCCGGACATGCTCCGGGTATTCACAATAACCCTTTGCCGCCACATTCTCACATGGCGTGCCGGCAATATCGTATTCGTAGTGGGGAATGCTGTTGCCATCACATTGCATGGCCAGCGCCCGGACACAGCGATCCTGTGTGATTTCACCCACAATGACACAATCGGCATCCAGCAGTTCACACAAATGTTTGATGATGTTACCGAAAAAAACATGGCCTGTGGTTTCCGCGGTGCTTTCAACAATGGCCCTTAACATTTTCTCCATGTGTCTGCGTTCGCTGACGTCGCGCACGATAGCCAGCATGTATGATTTACCATCCCGGGTGAATAATGATGCGGATATCTCGGCAGGCACGGCATGGCCGGAGCGAGTGGTGCAGGTGAGTTCATCCGTCCAGCCCGAGCCTTCGGCAAACACCCGTTCAGCAAAGGCCATCACCCTGTCCATCTCTTCCGGCTGTATGGTCGACATGGGAGTGGCCAGCAGTTCTTCATGGCTGTACTCCAGCATTTCGCTGGCCCTGGCATTGGCATCAATAATCCGGTCATGCTTCGGATCAACGAGAAAGATGGCGTCATTGGCGTGCTGGAACAGGGCGCGGAAATGCGCCTCGCTGTCGCGCAGCTCCCTGAGATGCTGTTCATGTTCTTCAAGCATGCGTACGTTTTCCAATGCTACAGCCGCACTTGAAGCCAGTCCTTCAAGCAGTTTAATGTCGGTATCGTTAAACAGGCGCCCATCCACGGGGTCATGGACTTCAAAACAACCAAGCAGTTCCCCTGAATGGTTGAGAATAGGTACATCTATAAGCTGATGAAAATCCAGTGCCTGCCTGATCTCCGGAATGACATGTTCATCGTGTTCGACATCGTTGCTGATATAAGGCTTCCTGGTCTGCATAACATGGCCAGGCACGCCGTAGCCCGGTTCAAACGTATAATCGAGAACTTCCCATTGATCCCCGCGCCAGTATTCCCTGAACACCATGCACTCATTCTCAGCGATGCCGGAAGTCCCGGATTCCGCATTCATCAGTTTGCAGGCAGCCTGGATCAGCGCCTTCCTGATAGCTGTTTGATCCAGGTTGGTATTGATAATCAGGCTGGCATTCAGAAGGGTTCGCAACTGGGTCTTCCGGTGGAGCAGGGCCGCTTCCACCTGCTTGCGCTCGGTGATATCACGCATGATGGCGGTGAATACCCATTGACCTTCGACCTTTTCCGCCGCCAGGCTCATCTCCTTGGAAAAGACAGTGCCATCCTTCCGCAGACCGAATGTTTCCGTGACCTTGCCGATCAGTCGATGTGGCTTGCCGGTTTTTAGAAAACGCTGAACTCCGGCAAGATGCGCGGCGCAGTCTTCCTCGCGCAGCAGCATGGTAAGCGGCTGACCCAGCGCCTCCTGCTCCGTATAGCCGAACATGGTTTCCGCCGCCCTGTTCCACAGGATAATTTTTCCTTCTTCATTGGCGCAAACGATAGCATCAATGCTGGCTGCAACGATGGACTTGTCAAAAGTTACCCGCACGGCTTATGTACTCCTCTTGTTTTAGGGAACCTCTGAACAACGCATTCATGGATCGCGTTGCAGTCCCGATTGCGATGATCGCAAGGAAGCCAGTGCAGGTCGTAGCAATAGCTACGATGCCAAACTGGCTGACGCAGCGAGCGCGCAATCGGGGCGCAACCCTTGCGGGACAACGCCCTTTCGGGCGGCCTGACAGCGTTACTCAACTTATGCATGGAATAACCATGCATTGCGCTTCGTGCCTTGCATGCCATCCCGAAATGACATTGGCGCGACCATGAATGAGTTATTCAGAGGTTCCTTAGCCATCCTGTCGCCTTCGCATATTTCCGGTAGTGTC
This sequence comes from uncultured Zetaproteobacteria bacterium, assembly GCA_964548425.1. Taxonomy (GTDB): domain Bacteria; phylum Pseudomonadota; class Zetaproteobacteria; order Mariprofundales; family Mariprofundaceae; genus JAUZQZ01. Next base: position 2,217 of record CAZJRL010000192.1, read on the forward strand.
ATGACTTTTCGTCTTTCATTGCTGCGATCTGTTGCTGCAATGCTGCATTTTTATCACGCAACTCCTTGATACGATTTTCACGTTGCAGACACACCTTGTTCAGCCGTTGACTTTCATCCAGCGTTTGCTTGAGCCGCTTCTCTATGGAATGCCGATATAGCGCCATCTGGATATTGCTGTGCAGTTCGCGATCCTCAAAGGGCTTCACAATAT
>CAZJRL010000193.1:0-2416 GCA_964548425.1 uncultured Zetaproteobacteria bacterium
TGGCTTTTTTCCGGATGAAACTGTACGCCGATGAGATTATCCCGACCGATGGCACAGGCAAAACGGATATCGCCGTAATCACATTGTGCCAGTACATGAGCCTCATCATCAGGGACGCAATAATAGGAATGGACGAAGTAGCATTGCCGGTTTTTCAACGGCATCAGTACCGGGTGGGGTTGTTCCTGAAGTATCACGCCGTTCCAGCCCATATGCGGAATCTTGCACCCCTGATCCGGAAAATAATTCGGGAAACGGATCACATTGCCCGGAATGATATCCAGTCCCCTGTATTCACCGAACTCAAATGAATGGCTTAACAGGACCTGCATCCCCAGACAGATACCCAGAAAAGGCGTCCCGGCGGTACAATGCTCCCTGATGGCTTCATCAAGTCCGTTTTCTTGCAGTGCGGTGATGCAATCACGAAAGGCCCCGACACCGGGCAGGATGATGCGGTCGCAATCCCTTAGTTCTTCCGGTGTTCTAACAAGACAAACATGCTCACCTGCATGCTCAATCGCTTTGGCAACAGAATGCAGGTTACCCATGCCATAATCAATCAGTGCGATCATAGTCGAATAGTTATCACAAAGTCACAAAGGCACAAAGAAGAAGCATTTTTTCCTTTGTGTCTTCGTGCCTTTGTGGTTACAAAGCGCCTTTGGTGGAAGGGATGTCCGAAACACGTTCATCGTGTTCTACCGCCATGCGCAGCGCCCGGCCAAAAGCCTTAAACACTGTTTCAATCATATGATGGTTGTTATCACCCCGGATGGCATCAATGTGGAGCGTTATTTTTCCATGATTTGCAATGGCCTGGAAGAATTCCTTGAACAGGTCCACATCAAAATCTCCCACACGCTCCTTGGGAAAAGGAATATGATATTCCATCCCCGGGCGGCCTGACAGATCCAGCACCACGCGGGATAATGCCTCGTCCAGTGGCACGTAAGAATGGCCATAGCGGCGGATACCTGTCTTGTCACCCACGGCATCATGCAGCACCTCACCGAAACAGATGCCAATATCTTCCACGGTGTGATGGTCGTCAATCTCCCGATCACCCCTGGCGTTTATGGTTAAATCAAACGCCCCGTGGCGCGCCACCTGTTCCAGCATGTGATCAAGAAACGGGATGGATGTATTGATGCTGGAAACACCACTGCCATCCAGCCCCAGTTCCAGTTCAATATCCGTTTCTTTGGTGGTACGGGTAATGGATGCATGACGGTTACTTGTCCGTTTCACCAATAACCTCCTTTAAGGCATTGTTATGACGTAACAATGCCTAAGCTTTCAATGAATTGATCATTTTCTTCAGGCATGCCGATAGTGACGCGCAAACAGTTGTCCAGCAAGCCTCCCTGGGCATGCAGGTTTTTAACCAGAATTCCTCTCCGTTTCAATGCTGTAAATACAGAATCTGCATTTGGCACACGCAGTAGTATAAAATTTGTGCGTGAGGTAAAGGGTTCAACATGCTCCATGTTTTCCAGAATGCCGGCAAGCCGGTCCCTCTCCAGGCAAATCTTTTTTGTCTGTTTCTCGAATATATCAAAATGCTTCAGAAAAAAGAGGACGGATGCCTGGCCTAAACTGTTGATATTGTAGGGCAGGCGTACCTTGTTCAGTTCGGCAATCGTATCCGGGTGACCGAGCGCATAGCCCAGTCTTAAGCCGGCCATCCCCAGCTTCGAAAATGTGCGCAATATCATGACATTGGGAGCGATCATGTCAGCGTAAGTATCACCAGAGAAAGGATGGTAGGCCTCATCTATCACCAGAAGCCCCCGGAAATTATCTGCAATCTGCCGGATGGTATCGCGCGGCCACATATTTCCGGTGGGATTGTTCGGGCAGGCCAGAAAGGCAATGCTTGCTTTTTCCCTGGCGGAGAGGCGCAGGAAAGCATCTACATTAAGGCTGAAGTCCTGTTTCAGTGGAATGCTTGCGACCGGGCGCTTAAGCCAGCGGGAAATGATTTCATACATCACAAATGTCGGTTGGGGAATGACACATGCACCCTGATCGGCTGCGATTGACACCAGTTGTATAATTTCATCCGAACCATTGCCCAGCAGCACCTGATCGGTTTGCAAACCATCCCTGTCGGCAATGGTATGGCGCAGTTGGTCCATTTGCGCATCCGGATAACGATTGATATTCAGACTGCGAATATGTCTGGCCCACTTATCCCTGATGGTATCCGGCAGGGGCCAGGGGTTTTCCATTGCATCGAGTTTGATGAGCCCGCTTGCGTCGGGAACATGGTAGGCAGCAAGCTGTTTGATATCGTTACGGATCATTTAGGACCTGTTAACACTAATTCTGGCCGTAGCGACACGGCTATTTTTGTGGCTATGCAAGGCATTTCGAGCGTAGTGTACTTGATGTACATCAGCGAGAAGTAACG
>CAZJRL010000194.1:0-2416 GCA_964548425.1 uncultured Zetaproteobacteria bacterium
CCGTATCCTGGCTGGATGGCGCGGGTTGTTGCGGCGGGTTAATTATTTCCATCAAAATCATCGCCATGACAAAAATAATGATAAAGAATATGAAGTTGCGGTATTTGAACCGTTCGCCGCGCGATTCCTCAATGCGATTCAGCAGCCAGGTGGCGGCGCCGTAGAGAATAACCGCTCCAAGCGTATAATAGATGGCAAAGTCCATGACCGGCTCCGATTGCGGGAGCCTGCCAGATTTGGCAGGCTCCCGTATTTCGACTTGCTATTATATAGTCTTGAGAAAAGCGAAAATCTTGTCCGCTTTCTTTCCCTTGACGTGCTGCTTACCCATCTTGGTTTTGGCCTTGGGATCACCGGTGAATTCCTTGATCGCCTTCTTGCTGTTATTCATCCACTTGCGCAGATGCTCTTCATCCCACACCCATGCCTTGCCCGGTTTGATGTATTTGGTAAATTTGTACTTGAAACCGGGAAATGTCCCCGCCTTTCTGCCTACAATCCCCTTCAGGCCGGGTCCAACTTTATTCTTGGCGCCAAAGTCATGGCATGCCTTGCACTTGCCTTCCGGACCGGCGGTAGCCGATGGTATTGTACTGAACCCCAGTACGGCCACACAGCCCACAACAAGCAATAAATTCTTTTTCATTCTCAAACCTCCTTTGTTTATGACATCTCAGGACAGGGACTCCAGCAAAAACAAATCCAATATTCCTTGATGCAGATCAATGCTGCCCTGTCCGCTTCAAACTAGAAATCCGCTTCATCACTGGTAGCGGCCACCATTCCCGCAGTTTCACTCAAACCTTGACCTAAATCAAGGCGGAAGTTACTGCACCAAGGGAGTGTTGAGCGCGCCAAATTTCAAGGAAAGGAGGTCTTAATTATGGCTGATTTAGATTCATCAACTGTACATCCTGATGATGCTGACCCGGTATCAGGCTGGCAGGCATTTATGGACGATCCGTCCATGCTGCTATTTCTGGGTATTGCAAGCCCGACATTGCTGTACACCCTTTGGGGCGTCATGGAGGTGCTGAGCGTTCCGGTGGCAGGATATTAATACATGACTGCCACAACTGAGATGTCTGAATTACCGGAATTGAGTCCTAAGGAACGCAGATCACGAAACTGGTTCGTGGCCCTGTTTGTCTTTCTGGCTGTCTCTGCTACCGTCGTACTGGTGTGTGGCATCCTGTCAAGGATTTATCCTGATTCCGGTATTCCGTTTATATTTATGGCTTTTCAGATCGGACCCCAACCGATTCCGATTCCGTAAGCAGTTCTACATAAGCAGTTCTACAAGTTAGAAGTAAAAATTGAAGTAAAATAAAAAGGGAGGAAATGTATATGAGTTATACAAGCATGGACCCCATACCGCATCGCCACTGGTGGCGGATACCTGTGGGTCCCGATGAGAAAATATGGATCACCGTGGCCTATGCATGGTGTCTGGTCATGGTCGTCTGGATGGTGGGCTGGTATTTTGTGGGTAACCAGAATCAGGCTGGTGAGGCCTTTAAAGTCACTATTGACGGATTTTCGAACAAAGCGGATCAAATGATTGAACAGTATCAGTTAACGGATGCCTCCGGCAATCCGATGGCTGAAAGTGATGCGGACATTCCCGTCATTCAGGTGCCAGCGGGTGGTAATGTGTATCTCGCTGCCCACCAGTTCGAATGGCCGATTATCCCGGTGCTGGAATTGGGAAAAACGTATGTCTTTCATATCTCGTCACTGGATGTGGATCACGGCTTCTCACTGCTGCCAATCGTTCTCAACCTGCAACTCATCCCCGGTTACGACTACGTGTTGCGGTTCACACCCAACAAAACCGGCGTTTACCGGATTACCTGTAATGAGTATTGCGGCCTCGGTCATCACACGATGGCGGGCAAGCTGTATGTCATTGATACGCCGCACGGCGTAGTCCTCGATGGTAAGGGCGGAGTCAAAGGCGGAGAAATAGGAGGGGCGATCTAATGGCGAATTCAATTTTAAGAAATCCACAGGATTTTATCACATGTCCGGATACCGGCCAAAATCTACATAAGCCAACTATTGGCTTGGTAAAGGCGAATATTTTCACTGCCGTTGTCTTTCTTCTGGCGGGCGGTGCGCTTGGCCTGCTTGTCGCATTGACACGCTGGCCGGCAGTCCACCTACTGCCATCGGAGCTATTTTATATTGCTCTGACCGGTCACGGCGCCGCCGTGCTTCTGTTCTGGATTCACTTCTTTGAGGTGGGTATTGCCTACTATTTCTGTACAACGCCAATCAATGCCAGACTGGCTACGCCGAAGCTGGCGTGGCTCTCCTTCTGGCTAATGCTCATTGGTGCAGCACTGGGGACAGTCATAGTGCTTATGGGTCAGGCAACGGTCATGTTCTCAGCCTATCCACCGCTGAAGGCAAA
>CAZJRL010000195.1:0-2411 GCA_964548425.1 uncultured Zetaproteobacteria bacterium
CATCCCGGTCAACGAAATGATGCTTCAGGGCTGCTCCGCCATGCAACAGCGCCAGGCCAAGCAGCGCCCATGCACTCCACAGATGGATAATACCGGCGATATCCGCCTGCTGCGGTATATTGGCCAGCGTTGCCGGGGCCGTAAACCAGCCGAACACATCCACGCCCACGCCTTTCGCCGTCGGAATCAGGTAGCCGCTCAATATCACGACAAGCATCAGCACATAGTGCGTGCGATGCACCACCCGTGCCGATATTTTTTCCCATGCCTTGCCGGCAATAGCGGGCTTGATGTTGGTCCCGGCCCAGATGAGACGAAATATAAGCAGAAACAGCATCAACATGCCGACGGATTTGTGAATATCCGGCGCCCGATGATACCAGGAATCGTAATACTCCAGAGAAGTCATCCACAAGCCGAGAGCAAACAGGCCAAAGATAGCCAGCGCCATCAGCCAGTGCATGCCGATCGACATCCAGCCATAGGCGTATTCGGTATTTTTTAGTGGCAGGTTCATGTCCCGGAATATTTCAGTCCCTTTCCACGGCCATGCGGTACATCGAAATTCAGCTTCGGACCTTTCGGCACGATGCGCGTCGGATTGATGGATTCGTGGCTATAGTAGTAATGCTGCTTGATGTGCTCCATATTAACCGTTTCAGCGATACCCGGTTGCTGGTAGAGATCACACAGGTAGCCCCACAGGTTCGGCATGTCACAGATACGGTTGCGGTTGCACTTGAAGTGACCGTAATACACGGCATCGAAGCGAATCAGCGTAGGAAACAACCGCCAGTCGGCTTCGGTGATACGGTTGCCAAGCAGATAACGCCGGCTTGAAAGGCGTGCTTCCAGTTCATCCAGCGCCGCGAACAGCGTATCGAACGCCTCCTCATAGGCTTTCTGTGCTGTGGCGAAGCCGCACTTGTAAACGCCGTTGTTAATGTTGTCATAAACAAAAGCGTTGATCTCATCGATTTCCGGGCGAAACGTATCGGGATAATAGTCATCAGTGTTGCCGGTCAATCCGTCAAAGGCGGAATTGAACATGCGGATGATCTCCGCCGATTCATTGCAAACAATCGTTTCCCGCTGCTTGTCCCACAGCATCGGCACGGAAACACGCCCGGAATAATGCGGGTCGGCTTTTGTGTAAAGCTGATACAGGTGACGAAAGCCGTATAGCGGATCCGCTTCCGCCCTGAATTCCCAGCCATTCTCCAGCATGTGCGGATGCACAGCCGTCACCCCGACAAGATGCTCCAGCTCCTTGATTTTGCGGAAAATAAGCGTGCGATGCGCCCACGGGCAGGCGAGGCAAACATACAGATGATAGCGGTCAGCCTCGGCTGGAAATGCATCCGAGCCGATACTGTTGCGAAACTGTGATGCAGAGCGGCGAAAGTGACCATCCTTTGATGCCCATTTGGCGTCATCGCTTTCCCATACGCCATCAATCAACCGTCCCATCAGGCAGCTTCCAGTGCCGGGTAGTCCGTGTACCCGTGTTCATCGCCACCATAGAACGTGGATTGATCCGCTTCATTCAATGGTGCGTCACGGAGGAAGCGTTCAGGCAGATCGGGATTGGCCAGAAACGGAACGCCGAAGGCCACGAGATCGGCAGCGCCGTCCGCAATCACTGCATTGCCGCGAGCCTTGTCGTAACCGCCGTTAGCGATGTACAGGCCGTTGAACCTGTCCCGTATCTGTCGCATGTCACAAACGATGGATGCCTCACCGGACATCGTAACCTCCACAACATGCAGATAAGCGGGATGCAGTGTGGAAAGAGATGCCGCGGCATGGTTAAACAACGCCTGCGGGTCGGAATCATGGATGTCGTTAAAGGCATTAACCGGTGAAATGCGGATGCCTACTTTGCCGGCACCAATCTCGCCCACCACGGCTTCGGTCACCTCCATCAGAAAGCGGGCGCGGTTCTCCAGCGACCCGCCATATTCATCCGTGCGCCTGTTCGTGCCGTCACGCAAAAACTGGTCAATCAGATAACCGTTGGCGGCATGAATCTCCACGCCGTCAAACCCCGCTTCTTTCGCACGGGACGCGGCATGGCGATATTGCTCGACGATGCCGGGAATTTCAGCGGTTTCCAGAGCGCGCGGAGTGACAAAGTCCTTCATCCCCTCACAGGTAAATGCCTGTCCGGCCGGTTTGATTGCCGAGGGCGCTACAGGCAGCTCGCCGCCATGGTAATCGGGATGTGAAATACGCCCACAGTGCCAGAGCTGTACAAAGATACTGCCACCCGCTGCATGCACGGCTTTTGTAACCTGTTTCCACCCATCGGCTTGTGCCCCGGTATAAATTCCGGGCGTCGCCGGATAGCCAACACCCTGTTCCGAAACCTGCGCACCTTCCGTAATGATTAAGCCGGCTGTCACGCGCTG
>CAZJRL010000196.1:0-2393 GCA_964548425.1 uncultured Zetaproteobacteria bacterium
GCAAAGGAACGCAGAGTAAAGACGAGATATAAAGTCTGTTGGACTGCCAGGAGTCTTACTTCTGCAGTTGAATGTATATTCAGCCTCCGGGGTTTACCCGTTTTGGGATTCCTTTGCGAAACTTTGCGTACTTTGCGGTGAGTATTTCAATGGTGGGAATGACCTGAATAATTACCATGGCGTAGTTTCCAAATCTGCCGGGCTATGCAAGGCAAGATAGAGTGAATCTGTTCGACCGGCGCGAACGACGCCATGCACGGTCACTGTTTGTCCTGTATGCAGACGGGGCGGAGACTTGAACCATACGCGGTATTTTCGTGGAATACTGATATTCAGGCCTGCTATCCTGAAGCCGTAACCGTTGCGATTGATGTGGTTGATTTTTCCGGTAACCACATGAAACTGGCCGATCCTGGATTTTGATATCCTTTTTGCGGGAATGACCGAAAAACGTTTCGTGTTCCAGATGCCCAGACGCTTTTTGCGTGCGGACCGTTCCAGTGCAGTCAGTTTCTCCGCCCAGCCCAGATTCGGCGTAAAGGTGTAAACATGCGCGAACCCCCGTTGGACCATTTCACCGTTCACCCATGTTCCGTCACGTCGCCAGACCTGTGCCAGCGTTCTGCCGTAGATATCACGGCGCTCCTCATCGAAGGCCAGACGCACGGTTTTCCCTGCAATCAGAGATTTCAATTCCCGGCCGGCGGCATTGCCCATGATCTGGCCGGGTTCGGTTCCATGCGTGACTTCAGGTGTATTGATGCCAAGCAGGCGAATTCGCTCTCCTGTGGCTGTTGCAAAGGTGTCGCCGTCAAAGATGTATGCAACCTGCACCCATCGTGATTCACCGATAACGGAAAGTGTGCCCGCTTGCGCTTGCCAGACCCAGCATAACAGGCCAATCGCAAGCGCAAATCCACTACGGTTCAAGATTCAAGTGTACCGACGAGATTAGCGTAGCTGGAAACGGCATGCTCCGTCAGGTAAGCGGCCAGTCCGTCCAGCACCTTGCGTGGCAGCAGGGGATTATAAAACAGCCCGGTTCCCAGGCCGATGGCATCCGCGCCGGCAATGGCGAATTCAATCGCGTCGTTTGCACGGGTAATGCCGCCCTGTCCGAGGATGGGAATGCCGTGTCTGGCGGCTATGGCCCGCGTTTGATGCAGTTTCCATAGCGCCACCGGTTTGATGGCGGGACCCGACAACCCGCCTGAAACATTGCCGATGACGGGACGGCGCGATTCGATGTCTACGGCCATGCCGACCAGCGTGTTAATCACGGACAGGCCATCCGAGCCTGCTTCAATCACATGTCTGGCTGTTTCGGCGATGTCGGCATTGTTGGGTGAGAGCTTGGTGATCAGCGGCTTCTTCGTCATCGGGCGCATGGCTTCCACGACTTTCGCTGCCATCACCGGATCATTGCCGAAATGTACACCGCCTTCCTTTACATTGGGGCAGGAAATATTGATTTCAATGGCCGTGACCGGTGAATTGTCAAACATCCGCGCGACTTCAGCATATTCCTCCAGGCTTGAGCCATTTGCATTGGCCCAGAACTGAGTCTCAGCGTGTGGTAAATCCGGCAGGATATGGTCAATCACATAACGTGCACCGGGATTTTGCAGGCCAATCGCATTGAGCATGCCCGATGGTGTTTCATAGACGCGGTGCGGCGCATTTCCGGGCCTCGGTTCAAGGGTTGTGCCTTTGAGAATCACCGCGCCGATGTCGCGGTTGGAGAAGCCTTCCACGCGTGTATATTCCTCACCGAAACCGACACAGCCGGAGAGCAGTACAATCGGGCTTTGCAATTTCAGTCCTGCGAAGGATGCGGAAAGATCAGGAAGGGGGATTGAACCGCTCATGCGTGAAGCATAACCGCGTCAGGACGCCTTGGCACGGTTCACAATCATTCATTATCCTAACCCGGCATAGCCGGAAGCAGAAATCTTTAGCCACGAATTACACGAATTGACACAAATGAAAAACCAGCCTGCATCTGTCCGCCTCTAAAATTCGTCCCCCAGGGGAGCTTTTCTGGCTACGCCATTCACCTTCTGGTAAAATTTCTTGTGTATTTTGCATTAGATTTTATGGATAAGAGACTAAGTCCCGGAACCCCAGGGTGAAGTCATCAACCATTGTTCCAGTTCCGCTGCCGACATGGGTTCTCCCATGTAATAGCCCTGTGCCTTGTCACAACTCATGGCCTCCAGTTGATCCCAGGCAGCCTGATGCTCCACGCCCTCGGCGGCAACCGTAAGTCCCAGGTTATGCGCCAGGATAATGGTGGCCTGGACAATCATCAGGCTGTCTGGATCTTTGCCCATGGCGCAGATAAAGCTCTGATCCACCTTGAGTTCATCCACGGGCAAATCCTTCAGATAAGC
>CAZJRL010000197.1:0-2341 GCA_964548425.1 uncultured Zetaproteobacteria bacterium
CCAGTCCGGAAAATCCCATGAAAGCCAGACTCATCAAACCTGCCGTAATCAACGAGACAGCCGACCCTCTGAATGCCTCCGGCACCGGTGCTTTTTCAATGCGTTCTCTCAAACCCGCGAACAACAATAATACCAGCGCAAATCCAAGCGCGGAGCCAAACCCATACAATGCCGATGTCATAAAGGTCTGTTCTTTCTGTACATTGAGCAGTGCCACACCAAGTACGGCACAGTTGGTGGTAATCAGCGGCAGAAAGATACCCAGCGCCTGATACAGCACCGGACTGGATTTGTGGATCATCATCTCAATGAACTGTACCAGTACGGCAATAATCAGGATAAAGAAAATAGTCTGCAAATACAGCAGATCATATGGAATCAGGATGTATTGCTGCACCAGCCACGATGCAGTGGAGGCCAGCGTCATCACGAACAACACGGCCAGAGACATGCCCACCGCTGTTTCCAGCTTGCCGGAAACACCGAGAAACGGGCAGATGCCGAGGAACTTGGTAAGCACAAAATTATTTACCAGCACGGCGGACAGAAGAATCAGCGCAAATTCACTCATTGCCGCAGTATAGAAGGCGCCGCCGCAGCGGTATACAGCTTTTTCAGTGTGGGTTTTATTTATCGACAGGATGGCCGCACCGGGGCTTCTCTTACAAATTCACCCTTCTCGAGGTGTCCACAATTACCAGACCACTTCAGGTAGTACTGTCGGCAACGGTTGAGTGTTTATGCGACACATAAGAAGGATAAGCGACAAATAAAATATGGTTTGGTGGCGCATTTCCTATAATCACGCCACTAAAGTGCGAACGTGTCGAAGAATCCGGCAAATTTCGACACGTTGTGTCTTTATGTCGATGCCACAGACATAAGAACTCATGATGCGAGGAATATGAGCAGTTCACGCTAACCTTCTCAAAAAAGACTGTTTTTGAGAAGGTTAGTTTACATCTTCTCAGAATTAGCTATATTTGAGCATATGTCCGAAACGATCATTCCACCGCTGCCTCCTGATACGCCGCTGGAAACCCCTGCGGTGATGCGCGAACTGGTGCAGGCGCACCGCTATCTGGCCGAATTAAAAGGTGTTGCGAAAACAATTCCCAATGAGGGAATTCTTGTTTCCACCCTTAGCTTGCAGGAAGCGCAGAGCAGTTCCGAGATTGAGAATATCATTACGACGCAGGATGCGCTCTATCGCTACCAGTTACGACCGGATGACAGGGATACGGTGACCAAAGAGGTGGCCCACTATGCAGAAGGACTGGCCATGGGTTTTGACGATGTGAAGCGGCGGCGGATGTTGACGCTGAACACGATACTGAAGATTCAGGCGGCGCTGGAGGGGAATAGCGCCGGATTCAGGAAGACGCCGGGCACGGTATTACAGCATGAGCGCACCGGTGAGGTGATTTACACGCCGCCCTCACCGGAGAAGGTGCCGCAGCTCATGGCTGATCTGGAGCATTTCATCCACGCGGAGGGCGATCTGGATCCCCTGATCCGAATGGCGCTCATTCATCACCAGTTTGAGTCCATTCATCCCTTTTATGACGGAAACGGCCGCACGGGGCGTATTGTCAACATCCTGTTTCTGGTTAAGGAGGGACTGCTGGACAGTCCTATCCTGTATTTGAGCCGGTATATCAATCAAACCAAGGCCGAGTATTACCAGCTTTTACAGCAAGTGCGTGATCAGAGTTTGTGGGAAGCATGGGTGGTTTACCTGTTACATGGCCTTGGGCAGACCGCGAAGCATACCATCCGGCTTGTCGAGGCGATTCGTACACTGTTGATGAAACACAAGCAGCAGATTCGGGCATCCCATAAATTTTACAGCCAGGATCTGCTGAATAATATTTTCCGCCATCCCTATACCAAAGTGGCCTTCCTGGAGTGCGATCTGGATGTTTCCCGTGCCACGGCAACCCGTTATCTGGATGCGCTGGCCGCGGATGGAACATTGCTCAAGCACCGGATGGGGAGGGAAAACTATTACATCAATCATGAGTTGGTGGATCTGCTGTTTAATCTGCCGGAGATGAAAGGCTGATTTGAATGAAGCCCGGCGAGCACAAAACGGTTCAGGCGCGCATTCTGGCCTATGTGCAGGAGACCGGGGTGGAGACTCGTGCAATCAGGTCGTGACGCTCCCTTTCGCGACGCTTAAACCTGTTTATGCGACAAATAAAACGGTTATGTGTCGCATAATCTGATTTATAATTCGGCATTAGTTGCGAATAAAAATGAAATTCAATGTTAGTTCGCCATAAAAGGCGACTTGACTATCTTTGTCGCATCCATTATAAATCGTCTTATATGTCGATAA
>CAZJRL010000198.1:0-2308 GCA_964548425.1 uncultured Zetaproteobacteria bacterium
AAAAACCTCATCATCAGGATGAGGCGCCAGAACAAGCACGGCGCCGCTCTCTACTTGCCTGTCCGCCTTATACGGAATGAACGATCTTTCCATAACTCCTTCTAACCTGAACTGTGGTGACTCAAGAGCACCCTCCCAATAAAAACGCGGTTCCCGGAACCACACCTTCAGTTGAAAGTGAACCGCCTCCAAACCACAGGCGCATATTCCGTTGCAAGGAAAGGTCACTTGCTCCCAGTTTCTCAGCCTTGCGAAAGGCTATATTCGCAGACTCGGCCTCACCATTCAACGCCCTGTAAACGGCAACAAGATGCCATGCTAAAGCGTCTTCGGGTAAATTATCTACAGCAATTTCAGCCTCGGACCACGCATACGACGCAGGTGCATTCCACCGTAATTGATCCCTGGCAAAATTGAGGTATGCGAGGCCCTTTACATCTCCATTAGACAAATCAATCCCGCCTCCCGGAGATGAAACGCAAACAGGGAATTCCTTTTCCCAATATAATTGAACGTTAAGCAGATGCCGCCACTTTCGTTCCGCCCGTTCCGCGAATTCAGGATCGTTAAGAATCATACTATGGCCGAAGGATGTTAGTGGGCATTCGATAAATGTCTTTGGTTCAAATACAAGCTTTCCATCCACCCAGTCTACCAGCCAGCGATGGGCAGGATAGCCGGCCAAATATTCGGTAAACTTTCGAGGCACCTCAATAAACCCGCGCGAGGCCACTCTCATCAATTCCCGGCAGGCCCGTTCCGGATTCACGGTGTGTTCAAGCACGTGAGTGCAATAGACAAAATCAAAACTCTGATCAGGGAATGGCAAAGCCTCGACATTCGCTTCCACCCATCGCTGTGATTCACCTCTAATCGCCTCATTTCCGCCACGATGATCTGTATCAATAAAAGAAAGATCGGCCACAATATCAGCTCGAGAAAAAGGCTGGTGCCCTCCGCCTACATCCAGCACACGATCATGATCTTTAATATCAAGGGCCGCACACATCTCTTCTCCATCCCATACGGGATAATGCGGAGAGTCAACGTTAAGTTCGGGACCAGTGCATTTCACAGTTGACAAGCCTCAATCCACAGCCAGCACGCTTTCATTTTTTCAGCTCTCCATGTTACAATCTGGCTGACCTGCAAATTGGCATCATGCACCAATTCCATCGCCTGATCGCGGTTATAACCAATGGCCCATTCCGTACCAGCAGCACCATCATCAATATCCTCATTGATACCCGACAAAAGATTAAAAATTATCTTCCCATCAGGCTTGATCGTTCGGCGACATTCCTTGAGATAGTTAAGGGTCACATCGCGTGGAATATGCTGGAATACGGTAAAACAATAAACGAGATCTACGGATTTTCCTTTAATCTCTTCTGGAAAAAAGGATCCATCACAGCTGTAGAAATAAACATTGTTGATCGACTTAAATCTTCTTTTTGCTATATCTATAATATATCCGGAAATATCGATGCCAATCGATTTATTGTAGATTTTATGAAGCCATTCCAGACTTCGCCCATATCCACAACCCAGGTCAAGGACGGTGCCTGATTGAGGAAGTTTAAACATTCTTGGCCGCCAGTAACATTCATTTCTTTTAATTGCCCTCTCGACATCTGGAGAAATTTCATCGCAGATAGTCAAGTCATCCTTTGAAAAATCAATGCCTTCAAACATGGGCTCGGGTCTGTTATTCAGATCAAACGCTTCCAGATTAAATTTTGATGCATCCCGATGATCAAGATGCCAATCAGTATAGTGTGGATGATCCCGGAAATAACCATCGCGCTGCATCTCATCCCATATGTCCTTAAAAGATTTATTCTTCATGAATTAATTTCCTAAATTTGTATTATGGCTTTTCAACAATTAGGTACGATACAATAGAGAGTTCTAATGTCCAGATACACATTAAAGAACATACGGTTACGACAAGAAGTCGTCTGGAGACATATCATGGGTGTTATCATGCCATCGAAGATAGCCGTTTTTTGTAATCAAGACATTGGGTATGTCCACTTGAGCAAAGACAGTATCTCGCCGTCACAAACGGTGGGGGAAATCAGGCCCATAACAGTTGAAGTGTGAACTGCTCTCTTTTTTAGAGTAAATTGCTCGAAGTTTGATAGATGCGTAATATATTGCTTTTAAACGTTAAGATACCCTGTAATAGAGGATGGTAATGTCCAGATCTCCATTGATACCATGAGACTGTCCGATTTGCCTCAGCCACTAGCGTTTTACCAATTCCTTGCCGGCGGGGATGATCTGCATTTTGGATTCTGGCCGC
>CAZJRL010000199.1:0-2307 GCA_964548425.1 uncultured Zetaproteobacteria bacterium
ACGTGGCGTAAGCCACCCGCGAACGCCGGCATACAAAATGCCAACGCCAGTACCGAGAAGGCTGATACCTTCAACATTCCCAGTAAGTTTTTATTTTTCAGTTTCATAAAGCAGTAGACCTCCTCTTAGATTTAGACGAAAATGGAATGGTCCCCCATCCCGACGGCGAATGTACACATGCTGAGCAGTGGCTTTCCTTGATTTCGATCAAGTTGCCCATGACTGTGGCATTTTGCAACACTCATGATTGATCTTGATGCAGATCAAGGTGCACTACTCCCGGGTTTTTATACATTGCCCCACATGCGGAAGCATGAATAAATATCAGGCTTTTTATTAAATTAAACGGGGAGTTTTATATATGAATGTACGTAAATACTTTTACTATGCACTGCCGCTCGGCGCTGCCGTGTTTCTCGGCGGGCAGTTTGCCCAGGCGGTGGACTTTAAATTCAGCGGTGAAGTCCGGCCACGCACTGAAGTTGCACATCAGGCAGTAGGCGCCGGAGTCAATCAACACAAGTCGTTTTCAACGATGCGTACACGTCTCGGCGTCAGGGCGATCGTGGATAGTGATGCGTCCGCCTTCATCCAGTTGCAGGACGTGCGCACTGCAGGTGGTGAAACAGGAACCGCAAAGCCGCCCTCCATCACCCAGACGGGCACCAGCGTGGCCGCCAGCGGCCTGGATATGCATCAGGCCTATATTGATCTGAAGAATCTGCTGGATTCCGGGATTCATCTGAAAATTGGCCGTCAGGAGATGGCCTTCGACGAGCATCGGCTGATCGGCACCATCGGATGGATTCAGCAGGCGCAAGCCTTCGATGCCATTCGCGCTGATGTGAATTTAAGTCAGTTGAGCGATAAACTAAGTCTGACCGGCTTCTTTGCCAAGACGTTGGCTATCAATACTCACCCTGTACTTGCCAATACGCTTACAGTTGCCAGTACCTTTGAGTCAAATTTTGCTGGCGAGCGCCTGACCTACAAGCTGGGCGGCAAGGGCGATCGCATTACCCAGTACTTCTATTATGCACTCAATCCGTCACGTACGGGTAACGGAACGACGGATACAGCACCCGATCAGGCCAGGAATATCAAATATATCGGTGGCTATCTGGCCAAGCATTTCGCGGGCGTTCGTTTTCGTTTTGACGGCGCTTATGAGTTTGGCAATAAAACGTTGACGACGGATATCAAGGCTTACATGCTGACCGTCTCACTGGGCACCAAGCTGGATATCATGCACGGAGCAGGCATCAGTCTCTGGTATGATTATCTGTCTGGCGATAACAATTCTACTGATACGACAGTCCATACCTTCACCACGCCATATGCAACGAACCACAAGTTCTATGGTAATATCGATAAATTCCTGAATATTCCTACCTTGGGTCTACAGGACTTTGTCGTGAAACTGTGGTTCAAGCCAACGGCAAAGCTGAAGCTCGTCGTTCATGGCCATCAGTTCCGGAGCGCGAAGACAGGCACAGCGGCTCAGGCACCGAAGAATCTCGGTCAGGAAATCGACACACATCTCCGCTATCCGATCGCCAAGAACACGGTTTTGGGTCTTGGCTACAGCCAC
The DNA here is from genome assembly GCA_964548425.1 of uncultured Zetaproteobacteria bacterium. Classification (GTDB taxonomy): domain Bacteria; phylum Pseudomonadota; class Zetaproteobacteria; order Mariprofundales; family Mariprofundaceae; genus JAUZQZ01. Next base: position 1,592 of record CAZJRL010000199.1, read on the forward strand.
TACTTTGGCAATGGCACTGTAAGCGGTGGCATTGGTGGTAATACTACCCTGAATTCCAACTGGGGCTATGCACAGGTGGATTTCAAGTTCTAGAAACAAGTTAGAGAAGGAAACAAAGAGCCGGCCTGATGGCCGGCTCTTTTATTTGAAGAAGCTATTTACCGCAGGGGACACGGAAGAAATAAAAAATTAGCTCTATAAACAGGGCATTGAATGACACACGGGAAAAAGTATGGGAAAGCCATGTCATTTGTACTTTTTGATTATATTTCCCCGTTTTTGCTCTGCGTCCTCCGCGTCCCCCGCGGTGAGGTTCTTTTGCCCGTTTTTTTGTTGTGAGTAGTCCGTTCCGCACCTTTCCGCTAGCATAAGCGCCATGGCTATTCGGGAGATTCTGACCTATCCGGACGGGATATTGCGGCAGCATGCCCGGTCTGTCTCTGATCCTGCCAGTGAGGAAGTTCGGCAACTGGTGCAGGATCTGGCCGATACGATGTATGACGCACCCGGTGTGGGACTGGCAGCACCGCAGATCGGCGTATTGTGGCGTGTGGCGGTGACGGATACCCGCTGGCGTGAGGAGAATGGGAACCGGGATTTGAAGGTCTGGATTAACCCGGAGATTTCGCAGCGTGAGGGCGAAGCTGTTTTTGAAGAGGGGTGTCTCTCCGTGCCAGGCATCTATGAAGATATAAAGCGCGCGGCTTTTATCACGG
>CAZJRL010000200.1:0-2285 GCA_964548425.1 uncultured Zetaproteobacteria bacterium
CCGCTGATTACGATGTTGAAAAAGCCCAGCGCGGTATCGTTTATATCGATGAGGTGGATAAGCTTTCACGCAAATCGGATTCGCCTTCTATTACCCGTGATGTATCCGGCGAGGGTGTGCAACAGGCCCTGCTCAAGCTCATCGAAGGTACGGTGGCGGCAGTGCCGCCGCAGGGAGGACGTAAACATCCACAACAGGAATTTTTACAGGTTGATACCACGAATATCCTGTTCATCCTGGGCGGCGCATTTTCCGGCCTTGAGAAACTCATTGAATCGCGTAGTGAAAAACGTTCCATCGGTTTTGGAGCCAAGGTGGCAGCGGAGGCTGAGAAGGATATTGGTGCGGTACTCAGTAAAGTTGAGCCGGAAGATATGATTCAGTATGGCCTGATTCCTGAACTGGTTGGCCGTTTACCTGTTGTGGCGACGCTGCATCAGTTGGACAAGGACGCGCTTCTGGAGATATTAACAACGCCGAAGAATGCACTGGTCAAACAATATAAAGCCCTGCTGGCGTATGATGGGGCGGAGTTGAATTTTTCGGACGATGCGCTGGAAGCGATTGCAGACAAGGCCATTGCGCGCAAGACCGGAGCACGCGGTCTGCGTGCTATTATGGAATCAGTCATGCTTGATGTGATGTACGACATTCCTTCCCGGGGCGATGTGGAACAATGCGTTATCAATGCCGAAGTTGTGGAGGGCCGGGCCAAGCCGATGCTGGTGCTTGAACATGATACAGAACGGGCCGAAGCTGCTCAATAACAGTTTTTAATTTTACCGGTCGTACGTCAGATTACGTTCTGGAACAAGACAATATAAAAAGTGGGTTCGGTCGCTATGGTGAGTGAAGGGATATGAATAACGCAAGGAGATGCTGCTGATGGCTGAATGGACCCAGGAAAGTGGAATGGAAACATTGGGAGAAGGTTTTCTCCCGGTTCTTCCCTTGCGCGATATTGTGGTGTTTCCGCACATGATTGTACCTCTGTTCGTCGGACGTGAGAAATCCGTACATGCACTTGAAGAAGTCATGCGTAGTGGCAAGCAGATATTGCTGCTGGCACAGAAAAATGCCGCAGAAGATGAACCCGGTGAGGCCGGGTTGTACCGTATTGGCGTGATAGGCAATGTCCTTCAATTGCTTAAACTGCCCGATGGTACCATCAAAGTGTTGGTTGAAGGTGGCCCACGTGTGGAGCTTACCCGGCTGGACATCAATGAAGATTGCTTGCGCGCCACTTATTGTGTTCTTGAAGAAACCGAAGATAACGAACGTGAGCAGGAAGCTCTGGTCAAGAGCCTGCTGCAACAGTTTGAGAATTATGTGAAACTGAATCGGAAAATGCCGCCCGAAGTCATGATGTCGCTTTCGGGGCTGGAGGATGCAGGCAAACTGGCGGATACCATTGCTGCACATTTGAGTCTGAAGCTGGAAGACAAGCAGGCCCTTCTGGAAATATCATCCGTAACTGCAAGGCTGGAACGCCTGTTTGCCTTTATGGAAGACGAAATGGAGATACTGCAGGTGGAAAAACGTATCCGTGGCCGGGTGAAAAGGCAGATGGAGAAGTCCCAGCGCGAGTATTATCTTACCGAGCAGATGAAAGCGATTCAGAAAGAGCTTGGGGACGAAGATGATCAAAGTGACATGGAAGAGCTGGCAACAAAAATTAAATCGGCAGGTTTAAGCAAGGAGGCTGAGGCCAAGGCTGCATCCGAGTTTAAGAAACTCAAGATGATGCCTCCAATGAGTGCCGAAGCGACCGTTGTGCGTAATTATCTTGATTGGCTGGTGGGTATTCCGTGGAATAAACGCACCCGCATTCGGCGCGATCTGAATGCCGCCGAGCAGATTTTGAATGAAGACCATTATGGTCTGGAGAAAGTCAAGGAGCGCATTCTCGAACACCTCGCTGTTTTGCAACTGGTGCGTAAAATGAAGGGGCCGATCCTGTGTTTTGTCGGACCACCGGGGGTGGGTAAAACATCACTTGGAAAATCTATTGCCCGGGCCACACACCGAAAATTTGTCCGTATGAGTCTTGGCGGCGTACGTGATGAGGCTGAAATTCGTGGCCATCGCCGCACCTATATTGGTTCGCTTCCCGGAAAAATTATCCAGTCCATGAAACGGGCAGGAACAAAGAACCCGCTTATACTACTGGATGAGATTGACAAGCTGGGAGCGGATTTTCGTGGTGATCCTTCATCAGCACTGCTGGAAGTGCTGGATCCGGAGCAAAATCATACCTTCAATGATCACTATCTGGAACTGGATTA
>CAZJRL010000201.1:0-2285 GCA_964548425.1 uncultured Zetaproteobacteria bacterium
AGCGCAATTCACCTTCTGTTCATTCGTGTAATTCGTGGATGATGTGTTTTACTTTTAATGAATAGTCCAGGCTAAATATCGGGTGAAAGCTTGACCATTTCACACGCCGGTGCTTCAATGGACGCATGCAGGGCACCGATACCAAACAGGCCAGTCCCAATCAGATATTTGCCGAGCGCAAAGAAGAACTGTCCACGGCGCTGGCAAAAATCCGTCGTAAAATGGAAAGCCTGGTGGCTGAAAATCAGCGCCTGCGGGAAGTTGTCCGCCTGGCAGAAAGTGAATTGCGCAAACGCCGTGACCAGGTTCAGAAGATGGAAAATGATTTACACGGTCTGGACGACAAACGCAGAGAGGCAAAGGGACGTATGGAGCATGTGATGGAAAAGATGGATCAACTGATGATTCAGGCAGATAAGCCGGAAACATGAGTCATTCCATAAAAGTCACGCTCATGGGCCGCAGTTTTTCTATCCGGACGCAGGATGATCCTGAGAAGGTTCAGGCAGCCGCACAACTGGTGCAGGAACGGGTGGACGCGCTGCGCAAGCTGGGCACAACAGTGGCTTCAGACCGGCTCCTGGCCCTTGTTGCTCTCAATCTGGCCGGTGAATTATTGCAGAAAGAGGATGCACAGCATCAGGATTTGACAGGCTTGCTATCTGAAATGGATAGTGTAGTATCACAGGTACAGGGTTTAGCGGAAGCGCCCCTGCGTTGAGCGTAAGGCACTTATTGCCCGAGCCGATAACTGCTGAAAGGGAGCCTGACTATCCTGATCGTGTGTATCCCTGGTTGCGTATGCGATCATATGGGAAACCTGACGTCAGGATGTGGCGCCCACTTCGTTAGAAGGGTTCGGCAGCACTTCGCCATAACGTCAGCGCGGGGGTGCCTCTTTTTTTTCTGCCTTGTTCAATACTAATCAGTCCATGAAGACAAAAGATCAATATCGACAGCAGGCGCTCAACCGTCGGCGGACACTTTCTTCTGATGATCGTGCCTCTGCATCCGTTCGTATCCGGAATACATTATTATCACAGCTTGAGTTGCAGGAATTGATAATGGCACCTGTTCTAATCTACCGGTCTATGGATGATGAGGTGGACACCCGCGAGATTCTGAATATGAATCGTCCGCTGATGTTTGCGCCATCTGCCCATGACCATGATGGCATGCGGTGGTATGAGGCAGGTCCTGATACCTGCTGGGAAACAGGAAAATTTGGCGTGGAAGAGCCCGTGGGGGAGCATGTGTGGGAACCCGGATTGGGAAAGTCCGTGCTGATTTGCCCTTTGGTCGGGTTTGATCGTGCGGGCAATCGTCTGGGGCTTGGCATGGGGTGTTTTGATCGCTGGCTTGGCAGGTTTGGTGAATGTATCCTAACTACCATTGGGCTGGCTTTTTCATGTCAGGAAGTACCGGCTATTCCGGTTGAGGCACATGATGTTTCGCTGGATATCATTATTACCGAACGGGAGATTATTGAATGCCGGAGACAGTGAATATTCTCGCCATTGGCGACATCATCGGAAAAGCTGGAAGGCGAGCGCTGAAGGAACATCTGCCAGGACTGATTGATCGTCATCATGTAGATTTTATTGTTGCCAATGGTGAAAATCTTGCTGCGGGCTTTGGTTTAACTGAAAAAACTGTGGAAGAAATGTTTTTTATCGGCGTTGATGTTCTCACCAATGGTAATCATTGCTGGGATCAACGTCAGATCATGCCCCTGATGGACGAGGATGAGCGACTGATTCGCCCTGCCAATTTTACCAAAGATGCTCCCGGCCGTGGCTGGACTGTGCGTGAAACAGCCAGTGGGCATAAAATCGCGGTTATCAACCTCATTGGTCAGGTATTCATGGGTCCATGGGACTGCCCTTTTCATGCCGCTGATCTGGCCCTGGCTGAGATACCCTCGGATGTCAGTGCCATCGTTGTGGACATGCATGCCGAAGCAACCAGTGAAAAGATGGGGATGGGCTGGTATCTTGATGGTCGCGCTTCATTCGTATTTGGTACCCATACGCATGTACCCACATGTGATGAAACCATTCGACCCCGGGGCTGCGCCTGCCAGACTGACCTGGGCATGACCGGCTCCTATCAATCCATTATCGGCATGCAGGTGGAGGGAGCATTAAAACGCATGGTGCAAAGACTGCCACAGCGTTTTCAAGCGGTAGAACGGGGCGCCAGCATCTATGCCACGCTGGTAGAAGTGGATACGGAAACCCGGCATGCGTTAAGTATCAAACGCATCTATGTTCCGCCCAACTGAA
>CAZJRL010000202.1:0-2273 GCA_964548425.1 uncultured Zetaproteobacteria bacterium
AGCCCTGCGGGACGGGCCATTTTTGGCCGCTCCAGCGTTATTTCTCGCTGATGTGTATTCAGTACATTGCACTCGAAATGCCTTGCAACAGTCCAAAAATGACCACGTCGCTACGCTTGGATTTAATGTGAACAGGCCCTAGGTCAGGTGTACGCAATGGATTGATTACATATGAAGGAAAAATACTTCTCCAGGCAAAATACGGCACCTGAGATCACCGATGCGTGTGGCTTCAGGCGCCGTTTGCTTTGTCAGCTATGCCTGCGTGTTAGTCCCTTCCGCCTGAAATGGCTTTGTGGACGACTGTTCCCGTAGCTTCAGCGGTAATGGCCATCCCCCTGGCAGCTCCGCCTACCATGGCTTCGGATCCGGCAGCAGCTGCATCCATGGTTGTTGTTACCACGGGATTGGTCGTGGTAAGGACAGTCTCCACGATTTTCCCGGGGGCCTTTAACAAGCTGACACTTGCCTCAGCAGTACCCTTGGTTACGTTTTCAACTGGTCCTCTATCCCCAGCCAATACTGAACCTGGCACCGCCAGTGCGAACACTGCGGCTATGAGTAATATTCGTTTCATCATACATACCCCCTTTCCGCATCGATCTACTATATTTATAGCACATGCATAAGAGAAATGACAAAGGAAGCAGGCATAAGAGTGAAGGCAAGTGGCTATGGCTTGCATCATCGCATTGGGCTGTTTGAAGAGCAGAGGTAATCTCTGCGCCTGGCGGTGTATGATTCCGGGCTTTGAATAAACAGGACTTGTGTCAAGATTGTGAACTAACAGTAACCGGAGGTGTCGCCATGATGAGAACCGATCAAATTCAAAGCATCAGTCTGACGCTGGCAGGCATAGTGCTGGCAGGATTTTTGTACGCAATACCTGCATCTGCCGCGGATCATCCGTTCAAGGATTATGACAGCAACCATGATGGGAAAATCACGATGAATGAAATTATGCGGCATATCCGCCCCAAGATTCAGAGTGGTTTTGATGCGCTGGATCGTAACAAAGATGGCGTGTTATCGGGCAAGGACTTTGACGATGTGCGCGAAGGCATGAAAAAGTTGCAAGACTGGCTGGATGAGTTGCTCCGGCAGTTCTTGCCGACTGAAGAAAAAAACAAAGACAAGGAAGATCTGCGGGTCTGAACCTGACACACGGGTAACCCCCGAAGGGTTTGCGAACGTATTTCCCCATAGTTCATGCTACGTATGGTTTTATGGATGTTGTTGTTAGTAACAGGCAAGTTATGCTTTCGTCATGCTTCGCATTCTGTCCCGGCTGTTGCTTGTTCCGGTTCTGATTTACATCGGGATTACGGGTTGGATGCTGGCATTTGAAGATCAGCATATTTATTTTCCGGATGCAGAAATGCTGCATACGCCCGCGGATGCGGGCCTGCCATTCACACAACACCGTTTTAATACGCCGGACGGCGTTTCACTGTACGCATGGTGGATGCCTGTCTCCGGTTCCCGCTACACGGTGCTGCATTTTCACGGCAACATGGGAAATATCAGCCATCGCCTGCATATCTACAAACGCTGGCATGCGATGGGGCTCAGTGTTTTCGCCGTGGAATACCGCGGGTTCGGTAACAGCAGCGGCCAGCCTTCCGAAAACGGTCTGTACGAGGATGCCCGTGCAGGCTGGCGCTATCTGACCGGCACGCTCGGCATTCCTCCAGCGCAGGTCATTATTGCCGGCAGAAGTCTGGGCTGTGCCATTGCTGCCGATCTGGCGGGCAAGGTACGGCCCGCTGGCACCGTGCTGGAAACGCCTTTCACCAGCATTCCGGAGATGGCCGGAAACATGTATCCATGGTTGCCGCTCAGCCTGCTGGCGCGCACGCAACTGAATACGCTGGCGAAGGTGCGCAATGTCCATCATCCCCTGTTGCTGATTAATGCAAGGGACGACCGGATTGTGCCGTCCGCCATGACCGAAGACATATTTGCAGCCGCCCATGAACCGAAAACCCTGCGAACGCTGGCAGGCGGCCATAACAATTTCGACACAGTGTCAGAGAAAGCTTATTTCAAGACTTGGGAGCAATGGCTGGCAACGATTTCCAGGTAATTCGGGTTCATGGGTGCCGACGGTTGATTGACCTTCCCATGTGCGCCTCTAGGCTGCCGTGGCATGAGACGATTGCTGTTCCCGGGTTTTGTGATGGTGTGCCTGTTGCTTTGTCCGGCTGCTGCGCGGGCCATTGTCAATGTCGAGGCCGTGGATGTTGGCACTCCGACCGAAGGCTTTTCCGGTA
>CAZJRL010000203.1:0-2261 GCA_964548425.1 uncultured Zetaproteobacteria bacterium
TTTTCCAAAAACGATGTCATTGCCAATATCGGCGTGATTGTAAGCGGTGGCCTGGTGGCTTTGCTCGCCTCACCGCTTCCTGACCTTATCATTGGATTTGCCATCGCCATCATTGTCACGAGAGGTGGAATTTCCATCTTTCAGGATGCTACTGCCGAAAAAGATCATTTGCCTGAGTAATTCATCATTCACATCCGGTCAAACAGCACAGGCAATTCGGAAATCTACTGACCTCCTTGTTTACCGTGGCCGTGGTATGATTGGGCTATGAATACCATTGCTATCTATGCAGGCGCAGCCCTGACGGAGATCGCGGGCTGTTTCGCCTTCTGGGCCTGGCTAAGGCTGGGACGCAGTATCTTGTGGTTGCTTCCCGGCATGGCGAGCCTCGCCCTGTTTGCGTTTCTTCTGACCCGTGTGGATACCGCATTTGCCGGTCGCGCTTATGCGGCATACGGCGGCGTTTATATTGTCAGTTCACTCATTTGGCTCTGGCTGGCCGAAGGGAAAATACCCGACCGCTGGGATACGCTTGGCGCAGCCATATGCCTGATCGGCGCCGGGATCATCCTGTTCGGTCCAAGGCCGATTGTGCATTAACACTAAACCACCTATATCACACAAATCCGGGCTTGACTCGATACCATGGTACGGGGTTTAGACTTACGCCATGAAACGAAAAACCATTGCCTGGGTGGCAAAAGAAGCGGGCGTGAATGCGCAGACCGTTCTCTACTACGAACGCCGTGGCCTGCTGCCCGTACCCTCCCGGTCTGCAAGTGGCTATCGCTTGTTTGATGAAGGGACGGTACGGCGCATCCGGTTCATCAAACGTGCCCAGGAATTGGGGTTTTCCCTGAAGCAGATTACAGCCCTGCTGGCTTTACAGGAAGAGCAGGATGCGAGCTGTGCCGAGGTTAGCGCTATGGCGGCCAGCCATTTTGAAGACATTGGAAAGAAGATTCGTGACCTCGAGCGCATGCGGAAAGCGCTGATCCCGCTGGTCAATGCCTGTCCCGGCAAGGGACCACTGAAAGCGTGTCCGATTATGGACAGCCTGGAAGGTGGCGATTGATGCGCAGGTTTAACGCCATCATTTCGTTGGCCATAGTCCTGACCGCGATGTCCGGCATTTCTCATGCCGGGCCGATCACCTTCAACAGCGCCCTGCCCATTTCCGAAGGCATGAGCATTCTGCGCAGTCAGGTCAAACTGGTGCGAAAATCAGGGGATGCCACGCCCGCGGGCCGGGCGCTGAATGTCACTGCGACGCCCGTAGTGCTGGCCTACGGCGCAACACCAAAACTGGCTCTGTTCGGCGTGCTGCCCTATGTGGATAAACGTCTGGACATGACTACAGGCGGAGCGCGCATCCGGCGAGACGCGCAGGGCATCGGCGATGCTGTATTCTTTGGGCGCTATACCGTGATCCAGGTGGATAAGCCCGGCGATACCCTGCGTATTGCCCCGTTCGCAGGCCTGAAAACACCAACGGGCTCACACAGCAGACGCGATGCATTCGGTCCGGTTCCGCGCATCCTGCAACCTGGCTCGGGCTCCTGGGATCCATTTGTCGGCATCACACTCACCCGGCAGACGCTGGACTGGGAATTTGACGCAGCGGCCAAATACCGGTTTAACACCGGGGCGTCCGGATTTACCTTCGGCGATGAGGCGAGAGCGGATGCCTCGTTTCAATACCGGATATTCCCGCGCACGCTTGAAAACAGCGGTGTGCCTGCTTTTATCTATGCCGTGCTAGAGTCCAACCTGATCCGGAATGGCAAAAACAGGTCTCTGGGGGTCGCCGATCCCAACAGCGGCGGCCTGACATGGAACCTTGTACCGGGATTGCAATATGTCACGGATCGTTTCGTGCTGGAAACAGCCATTCAGATTCCCGCCATACAGAACCTGAATGGCTCAACTCTGGAATCAGACTGGGTCTGGACGGCGGGCTTCCGCTGGAATTTCTTTTTCTGACATGAAGGGCGCTCACCGCAGTGGACGCAGAGTACGCAGAGGAAAGAGAAAAATATGGAAATAAAAACCCACCTCTTATCACCACGGAATACACGGAAAATAACCCCTCTCCAGATTTTTCTTTCTTCCGTGTATTCCGTGTATTCCGTGGTTCATGGGTTTAATGTTTTTTCTCTGTGCTCTCTGTGTACTCTGTGGTTCAATCTTGTTTGATTCCGGGTCTGCCGGATCAGGAGGCGTGATATGCGCATATTACGATTATTATTGATTACCGGGCT
>CAZJRL010000204.1:0-2255 GCA_964548425.1 uncultured Zetaproteobacteria bacterium
ACTGTGGTTAAAATGAGGTATACATCATGAGTAAACGTCTATGGATAACAAGTCTCGTTTTCCTTGTGATTGCGGCGACCGTTGGCGGTATATTCATTCCTAATCCCGTCGGCAAGAAAATACTGATGGAAGCCAAGTACAGGGGCTATCTTCCCTATACCCCTGATGATGCGGTTTCCCTTGCATACAGTCGATGCACCACCTGTCATGATGAGCAAAAGATGCTCAAATACTGTTCACAGTGTGGGCCGCCTTTTATAATCGTTTCCCAAACCATGAAAAAGTATGTGGCGTTGTCAAACCAGAAAGGTGCGAAGATCAGGCCGTTCTCAGGCCCGGAGCTGGTGGCAATCACACAGGCATGGAATGCAATGGTTGGCAATTGGGAGCCTAATTGGGGTGTGAAGGATATTACGACACTCCTGAAAGGCGACGCGGCGCTGGTTCGTTTGGCAGAGACGCCATTGAAGAAAAGGCCGATAGAGGTGGCGCTGAAGGGCAGGAGCGCACCGGGTTCGTATAAAAGGATATATACTTTTGATCCTAGCAAAAACAGCAAGTGATCATTATTTCATGGCCAGACAAAACTAGATAAATTACGGGACAACGCGAATGCTTCACGGTATGTTTGGAGCGCGTGAGCGATTATATAGTGCATAAGGAGGATAAATATGAATAAATATATTGTGGGAATATTGTTTGTGTCAGGGCTTATCCTGGCCGGTCAGGCCACCACCGTCGATGCTGCAATGACCGAGGCAAAAGCTAATGTAAGCGCTTCGGATAAAGGGGCCACGGGTGAGGGCGCTTACATGGGATACTGCCTTCCCTGTCATGGCATGGAAGGAAAGGGAGATGGGCCTCTGGCTGACAGCCTCGGAGAGGGGATACACCCCAGAAACTTCACTAAGGCGGATTATATGTCGACCCGTACTGATGAAGAGCTGTTCAAGGTTATTAAATTTGGCGGGAAAAAGTCCGGATTTTCAGAGGTCATGCCAGACTGGGGTTATAATTTTCCCGATGCGGACATCAGGGGTCTTGTGAAATACATAAGAACTAAACTCTGTAAGTGTAAATATAAGGACGATTGATTAAGGGATGGCAGTCAGCCGCAACCGCCAGTTCCGGGATGATATCTACGAGCAATTTACCCGGATAGGCAAGGCCATTTCCAGTCCCAAACGGCTGGAGTTGCTTGAGCTGTTATGTCAGGGAGAACGGACGGTAGATGCCTTGGCCAGGGCTTCTGGTTTAAGCGTAGCCAATGCATCACAACACCTGAAGAAACTGCAGTCAGCCCGTCTGACGAAATCAGAGAAATCCGGCTCCTTTGTGATCTATAGGGTTGCTGATCAATCAGTGTATGCGTTTGTCCATGCCATACGGGTTCTCGCGGAACATCGGCTGTCTGAAATAGAACAGATTACAAGGCAGTTCATGGAAGGCAGAGAGGATATGGAGGGGGTGGATCGCACGGTTCTCCTGGCGCGCGCGCGCTCCGGAGATGCCATTGTTCTTGATGTGCGCCCTCCGGAAGAATACAGCGCGGGTCATATTGAGGGCGCGCTCTCCATTCCATTAAAGGAACTGGAGAAGCAATTATCAGCACTGCCCAGGGATAAAGAGATTGTTGCGTATTGCCGGGGCCCATACTGCGTTATGTCGATTGAAGCCGTGCAGATGCTTCGCTCCAGGGGATTTCGGGCGGCGCGTCTAAAAGACGATGTATATGAGTGGAGCCTGCATGGATTGCCCGTGGCCAAAGGCGATGCGGGCTAGCCTCCATATTGCATGAGATTGCGGATGAATTGCGCCGGACAGGTGTGCCGGGGTGGTCTTGCAGGCAAGAAGCATAGCGCTGTAGCTATGGTTCGCAACCAAAAGGCCGCATCCGGTGCGCATGGACGAGCAAGTCGCCGCAAAATACAAAGTGCGCTTTCGATTATGGCATGTTTTTATGCTATAACTGACTGATCAAACGATAATATGTGATACTGAGCCCATGTTCTTCATGGAATATGCGGACTACTCCAAAGGAATCAACCCGACTGTTATAACTGCTTCATAGGTTCCCTTCTTACTATAGAGGTTTGAAAAAGCATGCCTTGGCAGCGTTGTCCGGGCCGTCATTATCACTTGATCCACTGAGGAATAGAGCATAACAAATCTGCCATGCTTTGCCGGGGCGTCCGGATGATCCTGCATCAGGGCAAATATGTGGATTTGATACAGCGATGAGTAAAAGGAGTCAG
>CAZJRL010000205.1:0-2184 GCA_964548425.1 uncultured Zetaproteobacteria bacterium
AGGGGCGTGTGAGCCAGACACCTTTCGGGATCGTCTCCTCCAGATAGCCCTCGACGCGATGAACTTTGTAGGTGACGTAAACCGGCATGTCTTCCATCAGTTCACGCTGTGTTTTCAGTCGTGTCCACAGTCTTGGCAGTCCCTTGCTTAACGGAAACAGCAAATAACGCGCAATCGGGTAGATTAGACTGGCTGCGATTGCCCCGATGATGGCGAAAGTGCCCATGATGAAGCGTCTTCTCGATGCCGGATCAGCATCATTGGGCGGGTAGAGTGTGAGAATTTCCCCCTGCACCGCACCCCATTCTTCCTGCCATTCAACGGGATGTAACGGGTAGTAGGTGGAAACATCAAAGTCAGGCCGGGCGGCAATTTCGGATGTACTCATATTCAGTTGAAGCTGGTCATTTGGCACGACCGTAAATGCCATTGCCGGCAATTCGATTTCACGTCCGCCACCAAGCTGAATAACGGCTGTTTCGATTTGCCGATCGGACTGATTGGCAATCAGCCGGGAAATCCGGCCACATGCAGCGCCATCTTTATCTATAACTTCAGTGGATAGTTGAATAGGCATGATTCAACGCCTCCCTGCCAGATTGAGCATAGACTATCCGGACTTATTTTGCATTAAGGGTGCATGCGGCGGTATGTTGGACAAGCATATAACACGAAGGTTTAAATCGTTAATTCTATGAGGATTGTTTTTTCAGCACCCGTAACATGGTGGAAAAGGCGGAGTCCTTACCGAGCGTCAGTAAATTGGCCAGATTGGCGCTGACCACAGCGAGCATGCCGGGCAGGATGATGTTGGGATTTGCGGTGAGTTCCAGCAATGCAATCAGGGCCGCAGTCGGCGCCCGCAACGCTGCGCCAAGCATGGCAACCATGCCAATGACGGCATAAAAGCCGCTTGATCCTGCATGGGCAGGGTATAAATCACCGGCCAGAATTCCGGCTGCCGATCCCACGGCGCCGCCGATGACCAGCATGGGGCCAATGAGCCCTCCGGGAATGCGCAAGCCGATGGATACGGAAGTTGCGACAAGTTTGGTAAAGATCAGTGCCACCACCAGACCGATGCCCACTTTTCCGTGCAGCATTTCCTCCAGCGTGTCATAGCTGATCCCCATAATTTGGGGTGTCCAGAGCGCCAGCAGCCCCGTGCAAAGTCCCGCCAGTACGTAGCAGCGTGTCAATGGCCATGTTCTGGTGGCGCGCAGAATAGTTTCGCTGAGACCGACGAACAGCATGGCCAGAAGGCCCGTAGCCAGACCCATGACAGCAATATAGGGGAGTTCAAGCAGAGAACCCGGATCAATCCGGGGGATGGCAAAAGCGGGAGACGGGCCATGTATTTCACGGCTGATGACCGCACCGATCACCGCGGCCATAATCACCGGGAAGAATCGTATCACCTGATAACGCACCAGCAGAACCTCAATCACAAAGGCAACACCTGCCAGCGGCGTGTTAAAGGCAGCGGCAATGGAGGCTGCCGCACCACAGGCGATAAGGGTATGATTCTCCTCGGCATTGGTATTGAGTACGCGGCCAATCAGACTGGCGCTGGCTGCTCCGATATGCACGCCGGGGCCTTCACGATCCACGGAATGACCGCTGGCAATGGCCAGAATACCACCTGCAAACTGCACCAGTGCATTTCCCAACGGCAATCGCCCGGCATTGGGGAGGTGGATGTGATCCAGAACATGGACCACGCCGATTTGCAGATGCCTGGCGGGGATTCTTAAAAAAACCATACCAAGCAGCAGGCCGCCTGTGACCGGGAGCAATAAGCGAGCCCAGACAGGGAGAGCTTCGTAATTTCCCACTTGTGCACCGGGAAGAAACAGGGTCTGGCCTGCATCAATACACCAGCGAAAGAGCAGGACGCCAAAGGCTGCCATAGCTCCGGCAAACAAGCCGAGGAAAGTGAGCCGGATGAGTGCTTTTCGCGGCATGGGAGTAGACATGGGATCAGTTTAACCCGGATTTTTTTATGAAACCAGCAAACAAAGCAAAAGGACTCCGTTTTCCGATTTACCGGTCTATCTCCGTAATCGGAATAATCCGCATCGGTTTTATCGGTGAAGAACTTAAACGCTTCTGTACGGCGATCTCATCACAATCGGCAAATTTCGAACAATGCACGCATACGGTCCATATTTTGTGTGGCAGGCT
>CAZJRL010000206.1:0-2172 GCA_964548425.1 uncultured Zetaproteobacteria bacterium
TCATCATCATTTTTGATTCGGATTCTTTATTTGGATGCGTCACCTTGGAATTTACAAGTATGTTCGTCAGTACTTTACTATCCTTCTCTACCTTGACCATCAGATTGTGAGTGCCACCGTGTTGCATGCCCTCTTTAACCTTCATAATATGGAAGCTGACCATGTAGCCGTCAATATTCTTCTTGACGAGAAACATGCCCGGCATAGGCGGTACACTATGTACCGCCGCAGCGCTTTTCTGATGGTGTTCACCGCCGTGTGCATATGTCAGGTCCGGGGTCAAAATTCCAACTGCCAATATCCCTGCCATGGGTAAAAAAAGTTTTTTCATTATGATATCCTTCTTTTTCATATTTTTTCCGTCCTTAAATGCTTCTCCCTGGATTGAAGAACGAGGCCATAAATCAGGGGTAATACGAGCAGGCATAACAGGGTGGTAGTAACCATGCCACCAATCATCGGTGCGGCAATACGCTGCATGACATCCGAACCTGTACCGGAGCCCCACATGATGGGTAAAAGCCCTGCAATAACTGCCGTAGCAGTCATGGCAATCGGGCGTACGCGCTTGTCAGTTCCATTTTTTACGGCCTCCATAATTTCAGAGGAGGAGAGGTGGCCTCCTTTTGCTTCCCGATGGGTGGCCACTTCCTGATCAATAAAGGTTAGTACCAGCACCCCGATTTCCGCTGCTACGCCAGCCAGTGCGATGAAGCCGACGCCAACTGCCACAGACATATTGAAACCGAGCAGATAGACCAGCCAGAAGCCGCCGATCAGACCGAAGGGTACGGCCAGCATAACGACAACAGGCGCTGCCAGATTACGAAAGTTAAAATAAAGCAGCAGGAAGATGGCAACCAGTGTCAACGGGATTACAACCCTTAGTTTTGCTGCTGCCCGCTCCATGTATTCAAACTGGCCGGACCAGCCAATGGCATAACCGGGTGGAAGTTTTATGTTTTGAGCAATGGCCTGCTTGGCTTTTGCCACGTATCCACCAATATCCGATGTTTTGATATCCACGTAGATCCAGGCGTTGGGACGCGCTGCTTCGCTCTTGATGCCGGGAGGGCCGCTGTTCAACTGGATATCCGCCACCTGGGTCAACGGAATTTGTGCGCCCGTGGGTGTGGGGATCAGCACGCGCCGGAGTGCATTGATATTGCTCCGATACGCTCTTGGATAACGTAGATTGACCGGATAGCGCTCCAGCCCCTCTACCGTTTGCGTGATATTCATACCACCGATAGCGGATTGAATCACGTCCTCGACATCACCAACAGTCAGACCATAACGTGCGGCCTCCTTGCGCCTGATTTTGAAATCCACGTAGTGGCCGCCAACTGCTCTGTCCCCAAAGGCGGACAGAGTTTCGGGCAACTTTTTGAGTACGCCTTCAATCTGCTCGACAAGTTGTTGCAGCATAGCCAGATCCGCGCCGGACACCTTGATGCCGATGGGGGTTTTAATGCCGGTGGAAAGCATGTCGTTACGCGTCTTGATGGGATAGGTCCAGGCGTTGGCGAGTCCCGGAAAATGAATTGCCTTGTCCATTTCATGTTTTAATTGACGGGTTGTCTTTTCAGGATCCGGCCATGCCTCTCTCGGTTTGAGTTGCACAAGGGTTTCCAGCATGGCCAGCGGTGCCGGATCGGTGGATGTCTCCGCCCGGCCCACTTTACCGAATACTGTTTTAACTTCCGGGAAGGTTTTGAGAATTCTGTCCGTCTGTTGCAGCATTTCCTTCGCTTTGGTGATGGAAATGCCAGGGAAGGTGGTCGGCATGTAGAGAATATCACCTTCATCCAGAGGTGGCATGAATTCACTGCCCAGACGGGATAAGGGATAAGCAGCACTGGCCAGCAGGGCGAACGCCAGGCCCAGTGATATCCATTTTCCCCGGATCGTCATGTTCAGGGCAGGCTGATGCAGTGCGGCAAGGATGCGATTCACCGGATTCCTGGCCTCCGGCATAATCTTGCCACGGATGAAATAACCCATCAGTACCGGCACCAGAGTTACGGCCAGCAATGCCGATGCGGCCATGGCATAGGTGGCCGTGAAGGCCAGCGGTTTGAACAGACGACCTTCCTGCGCCTCCAGCGTAAAAACGGCTGCATACGATACGGTGATAATAACCAGTGAGAAGAACAACGCCGGACCGACTTC
>CAZJRL010000207.1:0-2143 GCA_964548425.1 uncultured Zetaproteobacteria bacterium
ATGCTGTGCTAATCTTGCGCGCATAAATTTAGCTTCAAGCGAGGTTTCCGATGGCTTTTGTTGTTACCCAGTTGTGTAAAGATTGCGTGGATACGGCATGCGTATCCGTTTGTCCCGTGGACTGTTTCTACCAGCCCAAGGAAACATCCGAGAAATACCCCAACATGCTGTATATCTCACCTGAGGAGTGTATTGACTGCGCCGTATGCGAACCGGAATGCCCATGGGAGGCTATTGTTCCCGAAGAAGACGTACCGGAGGTATTCGAGAGCGATATTGCCCTCAACGATCTGTGCGACACGGATCGGGATGCATTCGATCTGGCTGAAGTCACCGAACATGAACCCCCATCCGCTGAAGAAGTGGCGGCAAACAAGGCAAAATACGGCCTCTAGCCCGCATATGGCGGCGCTCACGCCGCCTGCGCTTTTCTTTTCATGCTGACTGAATCTCAATCACGCCCTGCCTTGATCGGCATGGCACGATCTGACATTTTGGAGCTGTGCAGAACAGCTGGCGTTAAGTCAGCGCATGCTGAAAACCTGTTGGCTCATATATTCCGCCATCACACACATGATATTCGTGCTATTCCCGGCCTGCCCCGGGCTCTTTACGAATGGCTTGAACAGCATACGCAGTCGATTGATATCAGGCTGATCACGCAACAGAAGGCAGCCGATGGCACACGCAAGATGTTGCTGGCCATGCCGGATGGAAACCATGTTGAAACCGTACTGATTCCGGGAAAGGAACGGCTGACACAATGCATCTCCACACAGATTGGCTGTGCACTAAACTGTTCTTTTTGTTTAACGGCTACAGCGGGGTTCATCCGGAATCTGAGCGCTGCCGAGATGGTTGCCCAGATTATGGCCGCCATAGAGCATAGCCACGAACGGGCGCGCAACCTTGTACTCATGGGTATGGGTGAACCCATGCATAATTATGAGGAAGTAGCGCGTTTCATACGTATCGTCACCGACATGAAAGGCATGGCTTTTTCACCACGACGGGTAACCGTCTCTACGGCAGGGCATGTGCCGGGAATCCGGCGTATGATTGCCGATCGCCTCCCCTGCAACCTGGCGCTATCGCTTAATGCCACAGATGATGAGACTCGAAACCGGATTATGCCGGTCAACAAACGATGGCCCATTGCCGAAGTGCTGCATTGGGCAGGTGAATTTACCAGACTCATGCGCAAGCGAATTCTGATTGAATACGTTATGTTGGCAGGAATTAATGATACGGATGCAGATGCAAAAACAATGCTTCAACTGCTGGCAAATATCCCATGCACGATCAACCTTTTACCCTTCAATAGATATCCCGGAAGTTCATATCAGAGGCCAGGTCCGGGCCGCATATCCGCCTTTCGGAAGATTCTTGTCGAAGCAAACAAAGTAGTGGTTGTGCGCACAAGCCGTGGTAGAGATATATCCGCTGCCTGCGGCCAGTTACTGTCCCGAACTATTCATGAATAGTTCAGGCTAAAATCCATCGGCAGTTAGTGCCATAAACTACAAGCTGTTCAGGTTATCCCTGGCAACAGAGTAATTCGGATTAATTTTCAGCGCTTCCTGGAACTCGGCTCTGGCACGATCACGATCATGCCGTTCACTTCGAGTATAGTAGGCCACACCAAGATCATTATGCACCCGTGCATCGCCGGGACAAAGCTTCACAGCCTTTTCCAGGTAATATACCTTGTCAGCATTATCCTTGGTCGTAAGCGAACGCTCAAAATATTCCTGCCCTTTGGTGCAATCCTGTGTAACAAGCTTGCTGCCGCTAGCCGGTTGCCGGGTCTGCTGCTGAACCGTTGCCTCTCTACGACCTGTTTCTTTGGCCCGTTGCTCACTTTTATCCATCTGGCTACCGATGATATAACCGCCGATGGCGCCAATTGCCGCACCCTTTCCGGAACCGCCCGAGCGATCTACGGCATGTCCGATACCCGCGCCAATGCCGGCGCCAAGCAATGCACCCATCACGCCCTTGTCACCCGCCATAGCGGGAGTGCTAAACACCAGTGCGCCAAGCAATAGCACCCATACTTTACGCATCACCATATCCTCCTTTCACAGGTTTCTGTTATTAGTATAGATATACGAATGGAAAATTACATCCACATCATCCCGAC
>CAZJRL010000208.1:0-2142 GCA_964548425.1 uncultured Zetaproteobacteria bacterium
CGGGATTGATGCCCTCTATGTACCATTTTGTGTCAGAAAGAGTGATGTGGCCAGCGCATTAGAGGGGTTACGGGCCGCTGGTATTGAAGGACTCAATATCACCGTGCCGCACAAGGAGAGGGTGTTAAGGCAGGTTGAAGCCGATGCCGATGCATTACACATCGGTGCAGTGAATACGATCAGACGGTATCGTTCCGGATGGCAGGGAACCAATACCGACTGGCAGGGGTTCCGTGATGTATTGCGTGGCATGGAAATTGACACGGACGGAACCGAGGTGCTGCTGTTCGGCGCAGGAGGAACCGCGCGGGCGGTGTTGCATGCCCTGGTACAGGGAAAAATCAGGAAAATCAGCATTTGTAACCGTGGAGAGGACCGGCTGCGCGCTTTCATCAGGCATGCCGGTGAAGTGTATCCGAAGCTGGCAGTTACCGCGGTGGCATGGAAGCAGGAAGCTGTTGCTGAAGTATGTGATCGGGTTGCACTGATGGTCAATACGACCAGTATCGGCCTGGGGGGGGATGGCGAGTATTTTCCATTCCACCTGTCAGGAGATGGTGTGGCGCTGGATGCGGTTTACGCGCGGAATGGCCATACTGCATTTGTATACGCGGCGGAACAGGCTGGACGCAGGGCAGTGGACGGTCTGCCTATGCTGCTGGCACAGGGTGTGTCGTCCTTTTATTATTGGCATGGCATTGAGCCTGCACGCATGACCGTCCTGCGCTGGCTGGAGGAAAGGCTTGGCAGGGGGCATGCAGATCTTCCGGGATGGGAGGAAGGTTTATGAAATCTACACGGCTGGCTGATATCTTACTGCGTCAGAAACGAATTACCCATGAGCAACTGGATCATGTTGTGCGTGCGATGAATATCAACGGTGGCACACTGGTATCACAACTGATCAATCAAAACCTGTTTTCCGAAGAAGAAATCACCACCTTTATTGCCAAGAGCTTTGGCCGTCCTATTGTCGATCTTGAAAGTATTAAAGTGCCTAAAAACCTGACCAAGATTTCCAGGGATGTCCTGCGTAAAAACATGGCTTTGCCGATCAAGCGGACGGGCAATGTGCTTACACTGGCTGTGGCCGATCCTTATGATATCAACGCTCTGGATGAAATTGCCTTCATCAGTGGCTGTCAGGTTGATGTGGTGATTGCTTCTGAAGGACAACTGCTGCAATACCTGGATGGGGGAGGGAGTGCCGAAAAGTATCTGGATGATTTGATGTCCGAGATGGGCGCCAGCGATATGGAGGTGGTGGATACCACCGAGACGGAGATTGATGAGCATACGCTGGCAACTGAGACAAAAGCGGCGCCAGTCGTCAAGCTGGTCAATCTTGTTTTGCTGGATGCGATCAAGCGGGGAGCATCGGATATTCACATTGAACCGTACGAGAAAGTACTGCGCGTACGTTATCGTATTGATGGAATATTATATGAAATTATGCGGCTGCCGATGAAGATGCGCGATGCCATTGTGTCCCGTATCAAGATTTTGGCACGGCTGGATATTTCAGAACGACGTTTGCCGCAAGATGGCCGTATCAAGTTGCGTTTATCCAGGGCAAAAACAGTGGATTTCCGTGTTTCCGTGTTACCCACCCTTTTTGGAGAGAAAGTCGTGTTGCGCCTTCTGGATCCATCCAGCCTGCAACTGGATATGGGAAGATTGGGCTATGACGAACAATCACTGCGCTGGTTCAAGGAAGCGATTCTCCAGCCCTATGGCATGGTGCTGGTGACCGGTCCGACAGGATCGGGCAAGACGGTGAGCCTGTATTCGGCAGTATCTGAACTGAATCAGCCCGGTGTAAATATTTGCACAGCTGAAAATCCGGTGGAGTTCAACTTCATGGGTATTAATCAGGTGAATGTAAATCCGTATATTGGCCTTGATTTCCCAAATGTTTTGCGTTCTTTTCTCAGACAGGACCCGGATATTATCCTGATTGGTGAAATCCGTGACCATGAAACGGCTGCCATTGGCATCAAGGCGGCACTGACCGGCCATCTGGTACTGGCAACCCTGCATACCAATGACGCACCATCCACCATGAGCCGTCTTGCCAATATGGGGATAGAGAATTTTCTTGTGGGATCCGCGGTCAATCTGGTTTCGGCGCAACGTCTGGCC
>CAZJRL010000209.1:0-2140 GCA_964548425.1 uncultured Zetaproteobacteria bacterium
AATAAATCATATTCCTGACCCCGGTCAAACTGATCGTTGCGGCAGTGCCAGGCCAGCTCGTTGGGGACCAGTCCAACGGGGCACACTTCAACGCAATGCCCACAGCGGATGCAGGGTTCTTCCACTGCCTGCCCGCTATAGAGCGTATTCCGTTTCATGGCCAGGAGGCCGTTGGTTGACTTTACGATCGGTACATCCAGTTTTGGCAGGCGCTCGCCCATCATCGGACCGCCATGAATCACGTGTATATCATTCATGTCATTCAGACCATGCAGAGAAAGAAGAAAGGGAACGGGTGTCCCGATACGGGCGCATATGTTTCCGGGTTTCGGCATCGCATTGCCGCTTACCGTTACAATCCGTTCAGTCAGCGATCGTCCCAGACACACGGCATCATGGATAGCTTTGGCAGTGCCGACATTCTGACAAAGCAGACCAATATGTAATGGCAACCGCCCATCCGGGATCTCGCGCCCGGTCAACGCCTGAATAAGCTGCTTTTCACCGCCCTGCGGGTAGCGGGTTGGCAACACCCGGATTTCTATATGGGTGGTGTCGATGCCACTGATGTCCGACAGGGCTTTGCGCACCACATCCACGGCATCCGGCTTGTTATCCTCAATCGCGATGATGCCATGTTTGGCATTGACCGCATGCATGATGACATCCATACCACGCAGGATCTCTTCCGTTTTTTCCAGCATCAGGCGGTGGTCATTGGTAAGGTATGGCTCGCATTCAATACCATTTAAAATCACTGTATCAATCGGGTTACGCTGATCCCTGACTATTTTGATAAAGCTGGGAAACACCGCGCCACCCAAGCCCACAATTCCACAAATACGGATACGCTCGCGGATGATAGATGCTTCCACATTACGATAGTCCGGCATGGGGTCAAGGCTCTCATCCCGTTTGTCTTCCCCATCAGGCTCGATAAATATGCATGGCCGACCCATGCCGGATGGATGCGGTATGGAATGCTCTTCAATCTTGACGACTTTGCCGGAAGCGGGCGCATGCACGGATGCAGATACGTAGCCTTGGGATTTGGCTATTTTCTGTCCCAAAAGTACAGAGTCACCCACATCCACCAGTGGTGCGCATGCTTCGCCAATATGCTGCTTGAGCGGCAGAATGAGTACCGATGGCAATGGGCATCCGCTGATTTCCGATGTTGCCGTGATCTTGTTCTCGGGTGGATGCACGCCACCGGGAAAGGTTCCGGAAGGTGCATGTCTCAGCCGTTCAAGTAGGCTGTGCAGCATGTTCGCCTCCGTTTTCCGTTTGTTTGCGGGTTGATGGCGCCGACCATGTCCACTCTTCCAGACTCTCGGGTTTGAGCACCATATCGATACAATCCACCGGGCAGGGTTCCACACACAATGTACATCCCGTACAATGATCCTCAATGACGGTATGATACTGTTTCGGCGCTCCGATAATGGCATCCACCGGGCATGCCTTGATACACAACGTACAACCGATGCATTCATCCTCGCGGATAAAGGCCAGCATGGGCGGTGCCGGTTCTTCCGCAAGCTGTTTTGGTTCCACGCCCATCAGGTCTGCAATAGCCAGCATGGCGCGTTCACCGCCGGGGACACAGCGGTTGACATCTGCTTCGCCACGCGCCACGGCTTCTGCATAAGGTTTACAACCGGCATAACCGCACTGGCCGCACTGGGTCTGGGGCAGTACGGCGTCAATTTTGTCCACCATGGGATCGCCCTCGACATGAAAGACGCGTGAGGCAATCGCCAGCACGATGCCTGCGACCAATGCCACGCCTCCCAAACTCAATATTGCTGCCAGAATGCCCATTATCTGTGCGCCGCGCCCTGGTCTGACCCGTGTGCTAGGGTTCTATGACATGACTTGTGTATAAATAACAGAGCTAACCTCCGGGAATTGGATAAAATAACAAATAAACAAAACATTCTACCACAGAGTCATAAAGGCACAGAGAAATTCAAAAACATGGTGTATTCTTTGTTTCTCCTTCGTATCTTTGTGGTTAAACCCAGGTTAAAGATATTCCTGTTTGGTTCCGATTACGTTGATTGGGGGAAATTCAGACTTTGACCAGTCCGGAAAATCCCATGAAAGCCAGACTCATCAAACCTGCCGTAATCAACGA
>CAZJRL010000210.1:0-2089 GCA_964548425.1 uncultured Zetaproteobacteria bacterium
CATCAATCACCAGTAACTCTTCCTGTTCCTCGGAACCAACGGCACATACATGGCCAGTGGACCGCATTTGATCAAGAAAAATTTCATCTGATAATACATCCAGCTTCTGTTGCTGCTCACCCTGAACATTCTCGCCACCTGCCAGTCCCAGTGCTCCACGGAATACAGCACCACGTAGTAAAGCCGCAATTTCAATAGCCGCTCTGCCAACCCCCTGTATGACAGGCATCATAGCTGAACCCTTGACACCTTCCTCGGCAATCCTGTTCAGTGTATCACTCATGAACGTCCCCCCTGCTATTAATTATCAACATCTCGAATTCAATCAAGAAAGAATAACAACCTCGTACTAAATATTCAAAGATCGGCAGCATTTATGAATCATCCGGATTAATGAATTGCCCGGAATAAAAAAGAGGGCACACAAGGCACCCTCCTGATGAATGGCGGAGCGGACGGGATTTGAACCCGCGACCTCCGGCGTGACAGGCCGGCATTCTAACCAGCTGAACTACCGCTCCAAAAGTTATCAATATAAGCAAGCAAACTGGTGGGCGAAACAGGGATCGAACCTGTGACCTACGGCGTGTAAAGCCGTTGCTCTCCCAGCTGAGCTATTCGCCCGCTTTCCGATATAATTGGGGCCGGAATCCCGGCCCCAATAACAATGGTGGGTGAACCAAATATTCACCCAAACTGAAATTTACTTAACGGCGTCCTTCAGGGCCTTACCAGCCTTGAATTTTGGCGCTCGAGATGGCCCTACATGGATCGTTTCACCGGTACGTGGATTACGTGCCGTACGCGCTGCACGATCAGCTACGGAAAAGGTTCCGAAACCAACCAGGCTTACCGCATCGCCGCTCTTTAACGTGCTGGTAATCCCGCCCAGCACAGCCTCTACGGCATCTGCTGCTGAACTTTTACTCAATCCCGCAGCATCTGCCACGTGTCCTATCAAATCTGCTTTATTCAAAGTTTCCTCCCGGAGCAATATTGGGTTCAGCAACTATAAAGCCTCCACCCCATGTCCTGTCAATATATTTTTGTATTTTACCTAATGTGTCCTGGACACACCCTTGTCCATATAAATATCCTCGATAATCTGGGGAACATAGCCCCCTGCCATACACAGACCATCCGGAAGATGCACCAGAGCATGTACCAATACCTCGTCCATGTGCGCAACAGTACAGATATCAAGACCTTTTACAACATTTCCGGGGATTTCCCGAAGGTCTTTCTCATTCTCCTCCGGAATCACAACCTCTGTTAACCCGCCCCGGTGTGCTGCCAACAATTTTTCCTTGAGTCCGCCAATGGGCAGTGCTTTCCCCCTGAGTGTAATTTCACCGGTCATACACACCTTTCGCTTAACCGGAATTCCGGTCAATGCACTCACCAGAGAAGTGGCCATGGCTAATCCGGCGGAAGGTCCGTCCTTGGGTATGGCGCCCTCCGGCACATGGACATGAATATCCACTTTCTGGTGAAAATCCGGTTTCAGGCCCAATTGTACTGCACGTGAACGCACGTAGGTTAACGCCGCATGCACGGATTCCTGCATGACATCACCCAGTTGCCCGGTAACCGTCAGTTTTCCCTTGCCGGGCATCAAGGCCGTTTCAATCTGCAACAGTTCGCCACCCACCTCGGTCCATGCCAGCCCCGTCACAACGCCAATCTGATCTTCATCCTCAGCCATACCGAACCGGTATTGCTGAACCCCGAGGTAATGCTCAAGATCTCTGGCCTGAATCTTGACACTTCTGCTGGAATCGTTCTTTGACTGAACCAGTTCACGCGCCGCTTTGCGGCATAATTTTGCCAGCATGCGCTCGATATTCCGCACGCCGGCTTCGCGCGTGTAATAACGAATAATGTCACGCAGGGCGTCCTCATCCAGCGCCAATTGATGTTTTTTCAACCCGTGATCCTTCAACTTTCTTGGCAACAGATAGTTCTGGGCTATGTGAATCTTCTCATCCTCGGTATAGCCGGGAATGCGAATAATCTCCATACGATCCAGCAATGCTGAAGGAATATTCAGACTGTTCGCCGTGGTAATGAACATAACCTCGGACAAATC
>CAZJRL010000211.1:0-2087 GCA_964548425.1 uncultured Zetaproteobacteria bacterium
ACGCATGTGCTGCAACGAAACCTTGGGGCGGTGCAAAGTCCGCTGGATGCGCTGGAAACTTGTTTATAATAGATATTATAGCCATAATAGCTCTTTATTGGGGGTGTGATGATGAAAACAATTGCCGCGAAAGAAGCTAAAAATCGATTCGGGCGCTTGATGGATGCCGCACAACGTGAACCCGTTACTATTGAGAAACATGGTCATCCGGTTGCCGTGATGATGTCAGTTGAAGAATACAAAATGATTAAGCTTGGGCGCTTGCGTATTGAGGTCGACCGGGGACTGGAGCAGTTGGATATCGGTGAATCCACTGTGTTTGATAAAGCTGGTCTGGACGATTTGTTTGATGGCATTCAGGCAAAGGGGCACACAAGAAGAAATGCCGACATTTAAGGTCAAATTATCAGACCTTGCCATTGAAGACCTGGTGAAAATTGAGGATTATACAGCAAAAATCTGGGGAGAGGCTCAGGCAAAAGTTTATGTGAATAAGCTTAAGGAACGGCTTTATTGGCTTGCCGGGCATGCGATGGCGGGAAAGAAAAGGGATGAACCTGGAAAGGATTTGTACAGCTTCCCCGAGGAACGCCATATCATTTTTTATCGCTTGAATGGAGATATGTTGGAAGTGGCTCGCGTATTACATCAATCCATGGATATTGAGCATCAATTCACTTAATCATGGAGTCTGACGGGCTGAAAGCATTGATTCGTGCAAAGGCACTGGAGCACGGGTTTGATCTGTGCCGGTTTGCGCGACCGGATGTTCGTGAGCCGCATCAGAGCGGCTATCAGACATGGGTCACTGCCGAAATGTACGGCGATATGGACTGGATGGCCGAGGAAGTCCGTGCAGAGCGGCGCAAACGGCCCGGTTCGATGCTGGATGATGTCCAGACCGTCATCACCGTGGGCATGTGTCATACGCCGCCGCCCTATTCACTGAAAGAAGCGGAATCAGGGCGGGGCAGGGGAGTGATTGCCTCTTACGCACATGGGGATGACTACCATGAGGCGGTAAAGAAGCGCCTGAAGGCTCTGGCGCGTGATCTGGATGCATTGCTGGGGCCGCACGACCAGCGCGTCTATGTGGATACGGCACCGGTGCTGGAGCATGCGTTGGCGGAAAATGCGGGGCTGGGCTGGCAGGGCAAGCATTCGTTGACCATTAACAGGGAAACGGGATCGTGGATGATGCTGGGCGAGGTGTTCACCACCGCTGAAATCGAACCGGACAAGCCGGCAAACAACCACTGCGGCACCTGTACGGCCTGTATGGATATTTGCCCCACCAAAGCGATTGTGGCCCCGTACGTGGTGGATGCGCGGCTGTGTATTTCCTATCTGACCATTGAGTTTGACGGGTTTATCCCGCGTAAGCTGCGCCCGTTGATGGGGAATCATATTTTTGGATGTGACGACTGCCAGATGGTCTGCCCGTGGAACCGCCGGGCGCACGCGCCTGATCCGGACCTGCTTGCACCGCATGAAAAGAATGTGCTGCCGGAACTTGCCGGCCTGTTGCGGCTTGATGATGAAGCATTTCGTCAGCGTTTCCGCAAGTCCCCGGTCAAACGGACCGGCAGGGGAGGGTTGCTGCGCAATGTATGCATTGCCATGGGCAATTCCGGTGATGCAGGCTTTGTGCCCGCGTTGACGGATGCGCTGATGGATGAAGAAGCTTTGATCCGTGGGCATACGGCCTGGGCGTTGGGGCAGCTTGCAACCCGGGATAACCATAGACAGATTGGCACGGTGCTGGAACAGGGAAAGCAGCGTGAACATGATGCGAATGCACTTGAAGAAATCGAACTAAGCATTGATAGAATAAAGGAGAACAATGAAGAATCCTGAAGCTTTTATCTTTGACCTGGACGGCACACTGGTGGACGCGCTGCCGGATATCCGTGCAAACACCAATCGGGCATTGAAAGTATTGGGGTATAATTTTAAGCTTTCGCTGGAGGAAACCAAACCGCATGTCGGTGGTGGCGCACAAAAGCTGGCGGCCAGTGTTCTGGAAAAAAACATGGACGACCCCGCTACCATGGCGCTGTATCACGCATTTACCGATAGTTATGAAC
>CAZJRL010000212.1:0-2080 GCA_964548425.1 uncultured Zetaproteobacteria bacterium
TATGCAACGGTGGGTTCATGCGCCTGCACCATGGCGGCGAGAGCCGGCGTGCGCATGGTAAATATCCATCAATTCCCGCAAGGCATCATCAAACGTGTTGTTTACGATACGAAATTCTGCTGCCCTGGCATGCGCCATTTCGTCCGTCGCAGCTTTGATACGGCGCTCGATGACTTCAGCATCATCCTGTCCCCGATTGACCAAACGTTCCCGCAATGCATCGATGGAGGGGGGAAGAATAAAAACACGGCAGGCATCCGGACATTTTTCGGCTACCTGTTTCGCGCCCTGCCAGTCAATCTCCAATAACACGTCAAAACCGGTTGCACGCAAGAATGTAATGTCGGCGGCACGTGTTCCATACCAGTGCCCATGCACAAGAGCACACTCAAGAAAGGCGCCACCCTGTTTCTCAGACTTAAATTCTTCCCCGGACAGAAAGAAATAGTCTTTTGCATGTTCCTCACCCGGCCGGGGTGGGCGAGTTGTGACTGATATACTTAATCTGAGTTCCGGGCACTGTTTCAGCAGGGCAGAACATAGGCTTGTTTTACCGCTGCCGGAAGGGCCGGAAATGATAAAGAGTGAACCTTTTTTATGTTGCGTCACGGGGGCGGTTCCTGTCCCGTCAGGTTTTTATATTTGAGCAATAAATCATTTTGCGATTCCACCCTGTCCGGATCGTGCGGGATACAGTCTACGGGGCATACTTTCTGGCACTGTGGTTCATCGAAATGACCAACGCATTCGGTACATAAGTCCGGGTTGATTTCGTATATTTCCTCTCCTTCAAAAATTGCGCTATTGGGACATTCCGGCTCACAGACATCGCAATTGATGCACTCATCGATAATCATTAAAGCCATATAACTATGTTCTCCTATAAAATATTTTCACCGCAGGGGGCGCCGAGGACGCAGGGGAATACAACGTTTAAGGGTTCTTTGCGTAACTTTGCGTACTTTGCGGTAAAATGTTTTTGATTATGCCAGTACATGTATGCGAAATTGTTTTCTCTCTGCGTCCCCTGCGGTGAATCATTGTTCTTCCATGGCTGGTGCGGAGGCCACTTCGCGGTCCATTTCACCACTCTTCAGTTTTTCAAGATAGGTTTTAAGCGCCGTTGCCACCTTGCCCTGTAGCAGGTAGAGGGCAAGGAAATTGGGGAAGGCCATGGCCAGCAACAGCAGATCGCTGAAATCGAGGATGTTGCCGGCGCTGACCAGGCTGGCCAGCACAATCACCATGACAAACAGGATGCGATAGACCATCGAATAGCGTTCACCGAACACATAGGTCCAGCAGCGTTCACCGTAATAGGACCAGGAAATCATCGTTGAATAGGCGAACAGAACGACGGATACGGAAAGAATCACCGGAAACCATGACAATACCGAACCAAATGCAACGGCAGTCAGTGCCGCACCCTTGCTGGCTTCCACCAGATGGTGGTATTCCGGGGCATTCCATACGCCTGTCAGCACAATCACCAGTGCGGTCATCGTACAAATAATCACTGTATCAATGAATGGCTCATATAATGCGACGAAGCCTTGCCGGACGGGATAGCGCACCGATGCCGCTGAATGCGCAATGGCCGCTGATCCAATACCTGCCTCGCTGGAAAAGGCAGCACGCTGAAAGCCAACGACCAGCACGCCGATAAAGCCTCCGGCCACCGCTGTTGGCGAGAAAGCACTGTGTAGGATCGTAATCAGGGCAGCAGGGATATCGGCTGCATACGAGAGAATGATGTACAGGCATGCCGATATGTAGATAAATACCATGGTGGGGACAATGGCTTCAGCAGCGTGCGCGATGGAACGGATGCCGCCGATAATGACCAGTGCTACGGCTCCCCCCATGAATACGCCAAACACCCACGGATAGGTTTCAAAGAATGGTAACACATTCTGTACTGCGCCCAGTGCCTGTGACACCTGAAATGCATTACCGCCACCCATTGATGCTCCGACACAGAATATGGCAAACATCAGGGCCAGCATTTTACCCAGTCCCGGCCAGCCATATTCGGCAAAGCCCTTGGAAAGGTATTCCATGGCGCCGCCCAGTACATGTC
>CAZJRL010000213.1:0-2077 GCA_964548425.1 uncultured Zetaproteobacteria bacterium
TCGCATCCCGAAAAGAAATTTCACGCACCATCCAGACCGTGGGCCGGGTGGATTTTGACGAGGAGCTGTTGACCCGGCTCCACCCCAAAATTTCAGGCTGGATTGAGAAGCTTTTTGTGGATGAAACGGGCGCTGCCGTCAAACCGGACACCATGCTGCTCTCCATCTATTCACCACAACTGGTGGCCAGTGAGGAGGAATATCTTCTGGCACTCAAGAATGTGGAAACGCTGAAAGCCAGCCCGTTCCCGGATATCCGCCAGGGTGCGGAAAACCTGTTGCGCTCTTCGCGCGAACGACTGGAACTGCTGGATGTTCCAGCACACCAGGTGGAAAAACTGAAAAAAACACGCAAGATTATGAAAGCGTTGCATATTCACTCTCCGGCCACCGGCATCATTCTCAGGGTCGGGGCACGCGAAGGGCAGCATGTTACCCCGAATACCGAATTGTACGCGATTGCCGACCTGTCCCGAGTCTGGGCATATGTGGATATATACGAATATGAGATCCCCTGGGTGCGCCTGCATGACAAGGCGGAAATGCATCTTGCCGCCCTTCCCGGCCAAACCTTCAAGGGAAAAATAACCTACATTTATCCCTATCTGGATCCGAAAACCCGCACCAACAAGGTGCGGCTGGAATTTGATAATACGGAGGGACTGCTCAAGCCGGACATGTTCGCCGATGTAAGCATCCGGGCCAGCCACAGGGTCAATGCCATTGTCATTCCATCCGAGGCCATTATTCGCACCGGAAGAATACCCAAGGTGTTCGTCAAGACCGGCAAGGGGAGATTTGAACCGCGAAACGTGCGGCTGGGTCTGCAAACCAATGGTGAGACAGAAATCCTGGAGGGTATAAAAAACGGCGAACTGGTCGTCACATCGGCGCAATTCCTTATTGATTCCGAATCCTCACTCAAAGAGGCCGCCGCCAAGATGGTAGCGCCTAAAAAGGCAGATTCACCACAAAGGCACGAAGACACAAAGAAAGACATGCAAGGCATGGATATGAAGAACATGAAGATGCCCGGAAAGCCGATGAAGGAAACGTCCCATGAATAATGTTTTTTCTTCTTCGTGCCTTCGTGTCTTCGTGGTGAAAATATTGGTGGGCCAGTCATGATCGGACGCATCATTGCCTCATCACTGAAGAACCGTTTTCTTGTTTTTATGGCCACGGCCCTGCTTATCGCCGCCGGAGTGCTGGCTATCAAAAAGATTCCCCTGGACGCCATTCCCGATCTGTCCGATGTGCAGGTCATCATTTTTACCCAATATCCGGGTCAGGCGCCACAGGTGGTGGAAGATCAGGTTACCTATCCCCTGACCACATCCATGCTGGCCGTACCGCATTCCAAGGTGGTGCGTGGCTATTCCTTCTTCGGTTTTTCCTTCGTGTACATTATTTTTGAAGATGGAACGGATATGTACTGGGCCAGAAGCCGTGTGCTCGAATACCTGAATTACGCAGCCAAGTTCCTGCCGAAGAATGTCACTCCAACGCTCGGACCTGATGCCACAGGGGTCGGCTGGGTATATGAATACGCCATCGTAGATAAAACCGGCAAGCATGATCTGTCAGAACTCCGCTCCATCCAGGACTGGTATCTCAGATATGCCCTGCAAACCGTTCCCGGCGTATCGGAAGTCGCCAGTGTTGGCGGCTTCGTCAAACAGTATCAGGTTGAAGTGGATCCCAACGCTCTGGCTTTCTACCACATCCCGCTATCGAAGGTGAAATACGCGATCAAACGCAGCAACAATGATGTTGGCGGCCGTCTGATCGAAATGGCGGAAAGCGAATTTATGGTGCGTGCACTGGGCTACATTAAATCTGTCGATGACATTAAAAATATCCCTGTGGGTGTGGATAACAAAGGCACGGCGATTTATGTGCGCGACGTGGCCAATGTCCATCTCGGGCCGGAATTGCGCCGCGGTCTGGCGGAATTGAATGGCGAGGGCGAAGTAGCAGGTGGCATTATCATCATGCGTTATCAGGAAAACGCACTGGAAGTCATCAAAAAAGTACAGGCCAAACTGGAAGAACTAAAGGCCGGGCTACCCGATGG
>CAZJRL010000214.1:0-2073 GCA_964548425.1 uncultured Zetaproteobacteria bacterium
TGCATTGCGCCCCTATCACCATGGGCTGCGCGGGTGCGGCATCGCTCTCCAGTGTTGGATACGGGCAATTAACGAAACTAATGCTGCCGACCGGATTCAAGTCGCGGGTCGAACCGAAGGGAAGCGTAGTGTCCTCATCCTTGGCCGCCCGATAGACCCAATCGCGCAGGGCCCGGTTAAATGGCATCTCCTCTCTGTCCATGGCAAAGAAATACTGGCGAAAGAACACGCCAAGGTGTTGAAAGAGAAATCGGAAACGCCCGATCAACGGATAATTGCGCCGGATGGCATTCTTCGTTTGCGACACATCGATGATGAACAAGGCGAGGCCGACCACAATCAACATCGTCAGAACAATCAATAATAATACGGAAAGCCATGTATCGGCAATCCTGATCCAGGCTAATCCCATACGAATCCCCTTCCCACGAGAAACTTTTTCATACCCACCAGGTCTTTACTTCTACTGTTTCCTTTCAACAAGACGGGAACCAGAGCCTGTTCGCATACAATCCAGGCGTAACGCTGTGGCCCGAATCAAAATTATGCTTTTTTTGACTGTCCTTATCATCTATCGCGGGCGGGACAGCGCCGCTTGCTCCTGCTCGCTACAATTCCCCTAAGTCCGACAGACTGCTAGGCTACAGAACCAGTCTCGACAACAAACATCAAGGAAGGAAAATATGACTGACGCGATTCATTCCATGCTCAATGAGAACAGAACGTTTCCTCCATCAGAAAATACTACAGCGCATATTCCGTCTATACAGGCATATCGGGATTTACGCAATCGTTTTGAGGAGAATATGGAGGGCACATGGGGTGAACTGGCGAAGGAGAATCTAACATGGCAAACGCCATTTCTACAGGTATTAAACGCTGAGAAAGCGCCGTTTTTCCGCTGGTTTGAAGATGGTGAACTGAACATCTCTGAAAACTGTCTGGACCGGCATGTACAGGCCGGACTGGGTGAGCGTACGGCTATTATCTGGGAAGGCGAGCCCGGAGATGTGCGATGCATCAGTTACCGCGAATTGCTGGCTGATGTTTGCCGCGCCGCCAATGCGCTCAAAGCGTTGGGCGTAGAGACGGGCGACCGCGTGGTCATTTATATGCCCATGATTCCGGAGGCGGCGGTAGCCATGCTGGCGTGTGCCCGCATCGGGGCAACGCACTCGGTGGTATTCGGTGCATTTTCAGCACATGCTCTGAAAGAACGCATTGAAGATGCAGGCGCAAAAATTGTCATTACAGCGGATGGCGGATGGCGGCGGGGAGAGGTGCATGCACTCAAGCCCGGTGTGGACGAAGCACTGGCGCAAGGCTGCGTCAGCATTCGGCATGTACTGGTCGTTCGGCGTGGCGGTAATGATGTTGATATGCAGGCTGGCCGCGATATACCCTGGCATGAGGCGCTGGCCGTGCAGTCTGACCAATGCGATCCCGTACCGTTACCATCGGAGCATCCGCTGTTGATCCTGTACACATCAGGATCAACCGGCACGCCGAAGGGTATTGTGCATGCCTCGGCTGGCTATCTGTTATGGGCGCGCCTGACGATGCAATGGGTGTTTGATTTCCACCCGGCATCCGATGTGTTCTGGTGTACCGCAGATATTGGCTGGATTACCGGGCACACCTATACCGTGTACGGGCCTCTGGCCTGTGGCGGCACCACGCTGATGTATGAAGGCGTGCCGACACATCCCGATCCGGGCCGTTTGTGGAAGATATGCGCCGATCACAGTGTCACCGTTTTTTATACGGCACCAACGGCCATTCGTGCACTCATCAAGGCTGGCGATGAATGGCCGCTGGCGCATGATTTATCCTCACTTCGGATATTGGGTACGGTGGGTGAACCCATCAATCCGGAGGCATGGATATGGTATCACGAAATCATCGGCAAGGAGCATTGCCCTATCGTGGATACATGGTGGCAGACGGAAACCGGCGGTCATATGATTTCTCCCCTGCCCTTTGCTACGGCAACGAAACCCGGATCGGCAACACTGCCGCTCCCGGGTATTTTCGCGGATATAGTCAATAAAGATGGAAAATCCATGATGCCAA
>CAZJRL010000215.1:0-2053 GCA_964548425.1 uncultured Zetaproteobacteria bacterium
CAGCATAATCCAGGGCATCATCCATCAACTGAAAGGCAACACCCAGACACATGCCGTATTCCGTCATGCGCCTGATGACGCTTTCATCCTGACCACTGATACGCGCACCAATCTCGGCTGCCGCGGAAAACAGGATAGCGGTCTTGCGCTCGATCACTTCCAGATATTCAGCCTCGGTCATTTCCAGATGAAAGGTGCGCACCAGTTGCAACACCTCGCCTTCAGCCAGTGTATTCGACACCGTTGCAAGCAACTTCAGAATGTCCATCTGACCGTTTTCAACCATCATCTCAAATGCACGCGAAAACAGGAAATCCCCCACCAGCACGCTGGCCTGATTGCCCCATACACCATTCGCGGACGGTGTGCCACGGCGCACGCCCGAGGAATCAACAACATCATCATGCAACAGGGATGCGGTATGCAGAAATTCCACGACCACAGCCAGTGGAATATGACGTTTTCCCTGATAGCCGAAGAGTTTAGCGGACAGAATACACAGCAGGGGACGAAGGCGCTTGCCACCGCTATCAACAATATAATTGCCAATCGCGGGAATCATCATGACATCCGAACTGAGCTGTTCGCGGATGCAATCATCCACCGCCCGAAGTTCATCGGCGCAAAGTTCCGCAACTTTCCTGTGTGAATTCATCTTGCGCGCATTGTAGCCTGCATCATTCACAAATACAGCCGCACACTCAACAACAACCCTCAAAACCGCTACCATGGCCCCATGCAGATTATTCTGGCATCAAAATCGCCGCGCAGGCTGAAGCTTTTGCAATCAGCGGGACTGGCTGTGGAAGTCTGCCCGGCTCATGCCGATGAATCATTACTGCCCGGAGAAGATGCTAAAGAAGCCGTGCTACGCCTGGCTGGAATAAAGGCTGCATCTATTGCCAATGCGCATCATCCCGTCATTGCCGCGGATACACTGGTAGCCTTAAATGGCAACCCTATGGGACAACCCGCTGATCCGGATGAAGGGTATAAAATGCTCCGGCAGCTTGCGGGAAAATCGCATCAGGTTTATACCGGCGTCTGTGTGCGATTCAGAGAACGTCAGGCACTCGATTGCGCCTGCACACATGTGCATTTCTTTGATTTGCAGGATGTGGAAATCGAAACTTATCTGGAACATAACGAGGTATTGGACAAGGCAGGCGCTTATGAAATACAGGGAGGCGCCGCCAGTTTTGTACGATCAGTCGATGGCCCGCTGGACAACGTCATCGGTTTGCCCGTCCGTCTGACACTCTCCATGTTAAAAGAGGTCACCACGCCATGAGTGCTGAACTGCTGGTCAATGTTACACCGTTTGAGACCCGGATCGCCCGCGTGGAAAACGGTCAGGTGGAAGAAATCTACATTGAACGGGAACGGGAACGCGGACTGAGAGGAAACATTTACAGCGGCAGGATACAACGCGTATTACCTGGTATTCAGGCTTCTTTTGTAGACATTGGCCTGCACCGCGCAGGTTTTCTGTATGCCGGTGATATCGCCGTCCCGGACAGCAGTGTGAATAATGACAAAACAGCCCATGATACCGAACCGGAGGAAGTGGAAGAAGATACGCATGCCGAACCGTCCGCCACTTTGCAGCGTCAAATACCCGACATATCCACCCTGCTTGTGGAAAACAGTCAATTAACCGTACAGGTTTCAAAAGATCCGATCTCATCCAAAGGACCTCGCCTGACCAGCCTCATCAGTCTGGCTGGCCGATATCTGGTCTACCTCCCGAATTTCGAACATGTGGGCATTGCACACCGTATTGAGGGCACAGAAGAACGCGAGCGCCTGCTGGAGATCGGCAAATCGTTGAAGCCGGAAAAAGGTGGCCTGATTATCCGTACCGTAGCTGAAGGACATCAGTTGCACGAAATGGAGAAGGATATGCATTTTCTCCTGCGCTTGTGGGATGATATTGAGAGTCGCCTGCAACATGCGGCGCCCGGTTCACTGGTTCACAAGGAACTCAATCTCTACCTGCGCGTCATGCGCGACTTCGTGGATGATGAGGTGGAAAAAATTCATGTGGACTCGC
>CAZJRL010000216.1:0-2034 GCA_964548425.1 uncultured Zetaproteobacteria bacterium
ACCGGCCTGGCCCTTTATTTCGGCTGGAACGAACATGGCCGGCAGTCCCTGCTTGTTGACGCTATTGGCGAAATACATTCATCCCTGTCCGTGGTCATGTGGACCCTGCTTGGCGGACATGTATTCATGGCATTGTGGCATCAAATTCTCGGGCACAATGTACTCGGCAAGATGTTCTCCCTAAAATCCTGACTGCGGCATCATGATCGCCTCGGAGACATTCAAGGCACTGGGTGATCCTGTTCGCCTGCGCCTGTTTCAACTGCTGGCGGGCCATGATGAATTGTGTGTTTGCCATCTGACCGAAGCCCTGGATCTGCCACAAAGCACCGTATCACGACATCTTGGGGTGCTGCGTCATGCAGGACTGGTGCAAACCCGGCGTGAAGGTAAATGGATGCATTATCGTTTGGCCAGTGGTTTGGCGGGTGGGCTGGCCGCACTGATATCTGAGTGCTCAACCGATGAGACCCTTCAATGGGACCAGGATCGCTTAAAACAAACTTTGGATAATAATTAATTCACATATCCGCATAGATGGATATAATAGCCCCCTGTTTAGTCAATTATGTTCAGGAGGTTTCCATGCCCGCAGCAAAACCCATGGGCCTGTTTGCCCGTTATCTCACCCTCTGGGTGTTTCTCGCCATCGTTACCGGTATTGGCCTGGGTTCTATGTTACCTTCCGTTTTTCATACACTTGGCGGTATGGAAATCGCGCATATCAACCTGCCGGTAGCTTTTCTGGTCTGGGCGATGATTCTTCCGATGTTGCTTAAAATTGACTATTCAGCACTGCATGAGGTCTGGAAGCACCGACGTGGCATTGGTGTAACACTGGCCATTAACTGGCTGGTTAAACCGTTTTCGATGGCATTTCTTGGCTGGCTGTTCCTGCAACATATATTTGCCCCATTCCTCGACCCGGCAAAAATCCATGAATACATAGCCGGCCTGATTCTGCTTGCGGCAGCCCCGTGTACGGCCATGGTCTTCGTCTGGTCGCGGCTGACGAATGGCCACCCGCAATTTACGCTCAGTCAGGTAGCGCTGAACGACCTCATCATGATCTTTGCATTCGCACCGATTGTCGGCCTGCTGCTCGGTGTCGCTTCCATCACCGTGCCGTGGGACACGCTGTTTCTCTCAGTGCTGCTGTATATTGTGATTCCGGTTGTGATCGCTTATTTCGGACGCAAGGCGCTGCTGGCCATGGGGAAACTCGATGCTGTACTGCACATGATGGATCCGATTTCGATGGCTGCGTTGCTGATCACCGTTCTGTTACTGTTCGGCTTTCAGGGTGAACAGATTCTGGCGCAACCACTGGTGATTCTGTTGCTGGCCATCCCGATTACCGTGCAGGTCTATTTCAATTCCATGTTTGCCTACTGGCTGAACCGCACCCTGGGTGTGGATCACTCGGTAGCCGGCCCCTCAGCTTTAATCGGAGCATCAAATTTTTTCGAGCTGGCTGTCGCCACGGCGATTGCCCTGTTCGGTTTTGAATCGGGAGCCGCATTGGCCACCGTCGTCGGCGTACTCGTTGAAGTACCGGTGATGCTATCCGTCGTTGCAATCGTCAACCTCAGCAAATCGTGGTATGAATCGGGAATGATGCCAACCAAGGTTCATCAATGAGCAAAACCCGTATCCTGTTCCTGTGCACCGGCAATGCCTGCCGCTCACAGATGGCCGAAGGCTGGCTACGGCATCTTGCGGGTGACCGTTTCGAGGCATTTTCCGCCGGCATTGAAGCGCATGGACAGAACCCGCGCGCCATCGCTGTCATGCAGGAAGCAGGGGTTGATATTTCAGGCCAGGATTCGAAGATTCTCGATCCGGAGCTACTCAAAACCATTAATCTTCTGGTGACTGTGTGCAGCCATGCCGATGCCCACTGTCCGGCTGTTTACATTCCGGGGAAACGTGAGCACTGGCCGTTTAACGACCCTGCCCGCGCCACCGGAAGTGAAGAAGAAGTGATGGCCGAATTTCGTCGCGTACGCGACCAGATCAGGACACGTATTGAGG
>CAZJRL010000217.1:0-2010 GCA_964548425.1 uncultured Zetaproteobacteria bacterium
GTGAAGAGGAGATTTTATAAATGCAGGCATTTACGAAATTGAACGGTATCGTAGCACCGCTGGATCGTGCCAACGTGGATACGGATGCGATTATTCCCAAACAGTTTCTGAAATCCATCCGGCGCACGGGTTATGGTCCTTACCTGTTTGATGAATGGCGTTATCTGGATCATGGTGAGCCTGGTATGGATTGCTCAACCCGGCCGGGAAATGGTGATTTTGTTCTCAATCAACCGCGTTATGCAGGAGCATCCATATTGCTGGCACGCGAAAATTTCGGTTGTGGTTCCAGCCGTGAGCATGCGCCATGGGCGCTGCTGGATTATGGTTTCCGGTGCATTATCGCCCCAAGTTTTGCCGACATTTTTTATAATAATTGTTTTAAAAACGGCATATTACCCGTGGCGCTAAAGGATGCGGAAGTGGACAGGTTATTTTCAGAATGTGAGAACACGCCGGCTTATATGCTCTGCGTTGATTTGCCGGCGCAAACAATAACGATGCCCGGGGATGATGCGTTTGCATTTTCGGTGGATGCCTTCCGCAAACGCTGTCTGTTGAAAGGGTTGGATGAAATTGCGCTGACACTGAAAGAGAGTGATGCGATTCGCGACTATGAATTCCGCTGGAGAAAGGAATCACCATGGTTGTTTGCAGGGTGATGTCATTCCACCCATGGTGCGGCAGTTACACTGTGCAACAGGTGAATAGTCCGGGTTAAAATCCGGGATGAGAAACGGAGGTTTCATATGAGAAAAATACTGATAGCGGGAATAGTTTCGGCGATGGCGCTTGCTGCGTGCGTGACCACGCCCAATGATCCGAATGCTCAGGCCAAGCAGAAGGCAGCCGCGGGCGCAGCACTGGGGGCTATTGCCGGCGCGATTATCGGTTATCAGGGTGATCATTCCGGCGGTGCACTTAAGGGTGCGCTTATCGGAGGAGTTGCCGGCGGCGCTATTGGCGCTGGCGTAGGCCACTATATGGACAAGCAACAGGCTGAATTTGAGCGTCAGCTTGCGGATGAACGAGCCAGTCATCAAGTAGAGGTTGAGCGCCTCAAAAATCAGAGCCTGAAGATCACCATGAATAGCGAGGTGTCGTTTGATTTTGATTCCGCGGAGCTTAAACCTGCGTTTCGCCCCACTCTGGACAAGGTAAGCGGTATTCTGGAGCGCTACCAGCGTAGTCACATCAATGTTGTGGGATATACCGACAGCGTAGGTTCCAATTCCTATAACCGGAGCCTTTCCCTGCGGCGTGCCCAGGCAGTGGCCTATTATGTGGAACGGCATGGCGTGCAGTCATCCCGTATTCGCACGGAAGGGCGCGGAGAATCCGGGCCCCGAGCCAGCAATGCTACGGAAGCTGGTCGCCAACTTAACCGGCGCGTTGAGCTTCTGATCATTCCTGACCGGGATATTTAGCCTGGACTATTCATGAATGGTTCAGGTTAGTAAGGGATTACGTTCCCGCCTGTTTATGACTATGCTGGGTGTATGAGCGCAATCAACGAAGCCAATCTCCCCGGTGTTGGCAAGAAGTTCTGGCTGGAGGCACATGACGGCGGACGGGTTTCCATCATTGTCTACAACAGTGGAGAATATGAAATCTATCTGACGCCCGGAGGGGAGGAGTTTCCTACATCTGCTGTCCGATTAACGCCGGAGGAAGCGGGAATGCTGGCTGCGGCTTTCCCGTCAGGCGTGCAAATGCAGGAAAATGTACAGGTGCCGCAGGCTACATGTGTTGTGGTTCCATCTGATTCTCCCATGCTGGAATCTGATGCGGCATTGCTGAGGGAAGGATCTGCATTTGTTGCAGCGGTTACAACCGTTTTGGAAGACAACGTAAAATCACCAGTGGGACATATGCTTAAAACGGCGGATATTCTTTATCTGATAGGGCCGGACAAGGATAAAGAGGCGCTGGTGCAAATGATCCGGAATCATGGTTGATGACTTCGTAAGAAGTCATCATGATTGATATTCATGGCGCTGGCGGGTGGCT
>CAZJRL010000218.1:0-1996 GCA_964548425.1 uncultured Zetaproteobacteria bacterium
TGAATTCATCCAGATTGATACCGTGGTGAATGGTTCTGATATAATCAAGACTGGCTGCCTTGTCGGCCTCGCTTATAGCAACATAAAAGGCTCTGCCATTGTACTTTTCATATACCGGTAGAATACGCGGAGACGAGAAGCCATGAATCGTGGTTAAAACGGGCGTATGAACCAGTCCGCTATAGGTCAGCGGGAGAAAATCAAAGTGGTTATGAATCACATCAAAATCACTGGCTCGATCAAAGAGTTCAGCAATATGCAGGGCTTCCATCACTTTAGGCTCGGAGTTTACATCCTCTTCATAGCCTTTTTTACAAACGGCATGGAGATGGCCACGGGTCATGGAGTCTTGCGTAGCGAAGAGAGTAACGTCAACACCTCTGGCAACGAGTCCTTCCGTAAGGAGGGAAACCACACGCTCCCAAGGGCCGTAATGGCGCGGCGGAGTACGCCAGGCAACAGGGGAAAGCATAGCAACACGCATATTATATTCTCCGGGCACTATATTAACATGAAACAAACAACGCGCCTGCATGATTTTTTTTCACCCTGTGATAATGTTTCATATCCCGCCCTGTCAATGCAGAAAGCTTATCCATCCATGTTGTGGCAGAAAAGCCCACCATCTCAAAATAGACGGTTAATCATCCTGAAATCATGGCGTTGATTTTGCGCACAAATCCGGCCGGGTCTTCGGGAAGGGCGCCTTCCGCGAGTACAGCCTGATTGAACAGGATATCGGCAAAATCGGCTATCTTTTCCCCGGAGCGCATCTTGGCCAGGCGTTTGATAAGCACATGTTCCGGATTGATTTCCAGGATTGGCTTGACCTCCGGCACATCCTGGCCTGCCTGTTTGAGAATGCGTTCCAGATTACCGCTGATATCGAACTGATCGGACACCAGACAGGAAGGTGATTCGGTCAGGCGATTGGTAATACGCACATCCTTGACGCGCTCGCTAAGTGCCTTCTTCAGTTTCTTCACCGCCGGTTCCGCATCTTTGGCAGCTTCTTCCCCGGCCTTCTTTTCGGCTTCCTTATCCTCGTCGGAGCCGATGCCGGACAGGTCCAGCTCGCCCTTGGCAATGGATTGCAGCTTCTTGCCGTCAAATTCGGTCAGATGGGTGGTAAGCCACTCATCAATGCGGTCGGAGAGCAGCAGCACCTCAATGTCTTTCTTGCGGAAGACCTCCAGATGCGGGCTATGTTGCGCTGCGGCAAGTGTTTCGGCGGTAATGAAATAGATCGTATCCTGACCTTCCTTCATGCGGCTGACATAATCAGCCAGCGTTACTGTTTGTTCATCCGATTCGGTTGAGGCAAAGCGCAGCAATCCGGCCAGCTTCTCGCGATTGGCCGTATCCTCGATGATCCCTTCCTTCAGACAGTTGCCGAACTCCTTCCAGAAGCTGGCGTAATCATCTGGCTTGTTCTTTACCCTATCCTCCAGTAACCCGAGCACGCGCTTGGTGGCCCCTTTCTTCATGGCGTCCATGGCAGGGGAGTGTTGCAGGATTTCACGCGATACATTCAGCGGCAGATCACTGGAGTCCATGACGCCACGTACAAAGCGCAGATAACGAGGCAGCAGTTCCTCGCTGGCTTCCATAATGAATACACGCCGGACATAGAGTTTGACGCCATGACTGGACTCGGCCTGCCACAGATCGAAAGGCGCCTTTTTCGGCAAATAAAGCAGCAGGGTATATTCATACTTTCCTTCAAGCCGCTGGTGCAGGTATGCCAGCGGGTCTTCAAAATCGTGACCGATGTGCTTGTAGAAATTGTTGTAATCCTCGTCGGACAATTCGGATTTTGGCCGTGTCCACAGAGCTGATGCCTGATTCACTGTTTCAATTTCAGCCGGTTTTTCCTCCTCGCCCTCGCTTGCCGGTACGGGTTCACCGGGCATACGTATAGGGAAGGGGATGTGGTCGGCATATTTGTGGATAATGGATTTCAGGCGAAATGCTTCGAGGAACTCATCGGCATCCT
>CAZJRL010000219.1:0-1979 GCA_964548425.1 uncultured Zetaproteobacteria bacterium
AAATAACTCTGATCCTTGCGTGTGTCGGTTCCCCGGAAGATATGCACGCCATCTTCGTCATCCCTGCGGCGCACATAATGCCCGGTAGCAACAAATGCCGCTTCCAGTTCATCCGCCACATCCAGCAGTGCGCCGAATTTCACAAACCGGTTACAACGTTCGCAGGGATTCGGCGTCCGTCCTGACTCATAATCGGTAATGAACGGATCAATGACATTTTCACGGAAATTCTTGCGCATATCCATCGAATAGAACGGAATTTCAATATGGCTGGCCACCCGGCGCGCATCGTAGGCATCCTCGGTGGCACAACAGGAACCATGCCGGCTTGTTTCATCACGTGAATAGTCCCAGACATTCAGAAACACGCCAATCACTTCCGCACCTGCATCTGCAAGTAATGCTGCCATCACGGACGAATCCACTCCGCCGCTCATCGCGGCGATGACGCGCACCCCCTTCAGATGCGACAGATCGGGGATCAGATTCTGATTTTCAACCATCGGCGAAGCCTACCGAAAAATATGAATTGTAATAGTTCACATAGCGAGCAATAAAAACAAAAGTCAAAAACATCTCACCGCAGAGTACGCAGAAGGTGAATTGCGCTTGCGCAAGAGAGACTCCCCTGGGGGAAAGGACGCAAAGAAAAGCCAGAAAAAGCATATATTGCCTTTATCCCTGCTTGCGCATACCCCGAGGAAGGTAGCTCAAGATCACCACAGCAGATCTGTGAGAAACACCGGTAATATCATTTCTGTCTGTGTTTTACCCTCTGTGTCCTTTGCGTCCTTTGCGGTGAAATGCCTGTTGTAGCGCAACCGTCATGAAATTCGGTTCGGGATCGGCAGTGTCAGCCCCATGACGTGTCGCATCAGCATCTGCTTGACCGGGCCGCTGTTGCCCACGACCCGCATCCCGGCGCCGCGCAATAACGGCAGGCCCGGAACATCATGCGTAAACAGGGTGTGAAAAACTTCCATGCCGCCCATCACCACCAGAATATCCGGCATACGATTACGCATAAACCGGTTCAGCACATCCAGGCTACCGTAATCCTCCCTGAACCGTCGCGCATCAGCGATTTCCTGTGCCAGCACCATCGCATCGCGGATGCCCAGATTGACACCGAGTCCCGCCAGCGGATGGATCTGGTGCGCCGCATCGCCAATCAGGGCTAAACGGGGACGCACGATATGGCGGGAAAGCTGGCTTCTGAGCGGAAATGCGGCACGCGCCCCCACCTGTTCCAGCTTGCCCATCACCGGACCCAGAGCCAGTTGCAACGCATCCAGAAAAGCTGCGTCATCCAACGCCATCAGGCGCCCGGCTTCCCTGTCCTGCGCGCTCCATACAATCGAGCACAATCCATCCGTCAGTGGCAGAAAAGCCAGCGGCCCCGTCGGCAGAAAACGCTGATACGCACTGTTCCGGTGCGGGAATTGGGGCTTGATGGTGGCCACGATGCCCTGCTGCTCAAAGCGGTGGCTCCAGGCAGGAATGCCGGCCCGACTGCGTAACCATGAACGTCCGCCATCCGCGCCGACAACCAGTGGCGCAGTCAGGATACGTCCGTCATCCAAAGATACTTCCACGCAATTTGCCTTCCATTGCACCGATGCCACCGCTGCCGGACAACACCATTCGATATTTTCCGATGCGTGGATAACCTCCAGCATAGCGGATAACAGTACGCTGTTTTCCACGATATATCCCAACGCATCCAGTCCCGCCTCTTCGGCCTCGAATCGAATGCTGCCAAAGTGCTGATCGTCCCAGATACGCATGGCCTCAATGGGACCAGCCTTATCCTCTACATGCGCCCAGACACCGATACCTTCCAGTATTCTGACTGTTCCGGCCACAATAGCGGACACCCGGCAATCACGGTTCAGGGACATGCACGGTTCGGCTTCAGCCCGCTCAATAACCGTGATCTTCATACCCGTATCCTTAAGGGTGCAGGCCAGCGCCAGTCC
>CAZJRL010000220.1:0-1979 GCA_964548425.1 uncultured Zetaproteobacteria bacterium
TACATGCGCAACAGCATCTCGGCCCAGTCCTGTGCCTCTGTACCACCGGAACCGGCATTGATATCCAGAAATGCCGATTCGGCATCATTTTCACCCCCCAGCATTTGCGCCAGTTCAAGTTTTTCAATCTCGGTCTGTACGGCATTCAGCCCTTCAACGGCCTCAATCTGGGAATTCCGGTCACCCTCCTCGATCCCCATTTCAAACAGGGTGGATGCATCTTCGAGTGCCAGATCAGCGCTATGCCAGGTTTCCAGCACCTGTTCAAGACGCGCGCGATTCTGCATCAGGCTTTGTGCTTCTTCAGGATGATCCCACAGTGCGGGATCTTCAATGCGTGCATTCAGCTCACGCAGGTCATCTTCCTTGCCTTCAACGTCAAAGCGACCTCCGCAGCGCATCCAGACGGCTGACGTAGTCTTCCGCCCGCGCTCTAAATCCTGCAATTTGATCTTCAATGCTCATATCACTACATCCTTAACTATAAATTGAATCGCATCACCCCCGCGCCAGTCATCCTTCTGCAACTGACCAACCAGTGACACAACCTGACCGCGCCGAAGCATGCCACTTAAACCATTACCGTTAAATACAATGGCATCCAGCCAGCATGTACCATCGGATAACTTGAGACGTACAACGCCACCTTTTAAATCACGGCGATCGGCAATATGCACATCCTGCACCAGCCATGTACAAGCCGGATTACCATGTCCGACAGGCTCAAAACGCCGCAAACGCTCTGCTAAACCAATATGCATCGCGCCCAGACCCAGTATACCGTCAATATTCTGAACATGAGCGTTGTCTGCACTTTTCTGCTGTTCTGAAACAGCTGTGCCAAAGGCAGCGGCAAAACCATCCCACGCGCCTGCCCTGATCGTGCCTCCGCCCGCACCGGCATGGCCACCGAAGCCTTCGAGGTAATCACTGCATGCGCTCAGTAAATCCCCCACATGGAACCCCGGCCTGCCACGCAATGAAACGCGAACCCTATCGTCAGATGTGACAAATCCAACGGCTGCCGGTCGGCCATGTTTGCGCGCAAGCCTTCCCGCTGCCAACCCCACCACGCCTGCATGCCAGCCCTTGTCATAAACGGCCAGAGTATCAGCGCCATTGAGTTTGGCTTCGGCCTGCTTGAACACCTCCATTTCTACTTTCCGACGCTGCTTGTTGGTTTCATCCAGCATGTTGGCCAATTGTTCCGCTTCATCCGTATCGTGCGTGGATAAGAGACGCATGGCTTCCTCACCATGCCGCATACGTCCGGCCGCATTGATGCGTGGAGCCAGATAAAAACCAATGGTTTCTGTCGTCACTGTTTTCCTGACTCTGGCAACCTTCATCAGCACCACCATGCCTAAAGAGGCATTTGAATTGAGCCGTTGCAGACCGTGGCTCACCAAAATCCGGTTCACGCCGACCAAA
Source organism: uncultured Zetaproteobacteria bacterium (assembly GCA_964548425.1). GTDB lineage: Bacteria > Pseudomonadota > Zetaproteobacteria > Mariprofundales > Mariprofundaceae > JAUZQZ01. The sequence continues at coordinate 1,432 of CAZJRL010000220.1, forward strand.
TCCATCACATCGGCCACCGTTGCCACCGCCACGCGATCCAGCAATTGCCGCAGATCGAATGCCGGAGGCCGACCCTGCTCTTTCAATCGTTTCCATACCGCCATCAACAGGAAAAAGGCTACGCCTGTACCGCATAATTTCCGGTCGGCAAAGCCGCAGTCATGACGCGCCGGATTAAGCAATGCAAAAGCATCGGGAAGTTCCGTTTCGGGTAAATGGTGATCGGTAATAATCAGATCGAACCCTATTTTTTTGGCTTCGGAACAGGCTGCAAAACAGGATGTTCCGGTATCCACGCTGATGCCAAGTCGGACGCCTGGCGCCGCCACCTTGCTAACGACACTGGCATCAACCCCGTGCCCATCCTCAGACCGATGCGGAATGGAGAATGACACTTCCGCACCCGTGCCACGCAGCGCCTCCAGCAGAATCGCCGTTCCATTAACGCCATCACAATCAAAATCGCCGAAGATATGAACCTTCTCGCCCTTAAGAATCGCCTCGGCAACGCGCCCCGCCGCTTTTTCCATATCCGCCATCCCATCGGG
>CAZJRL010000221.1:0-1942 GCA_964548425.1 uncultured Zetaproteobacteria bacterium
CCATGCCGCCCGTGATTGAGGTGTGGAACAAAACTGATCTGGCACCGCAGGTGAAGTCTCGTATTTTACAGAATATCGATGGCAGCCGTGTAGCACTTTCAGCTCTGACCGGCACGGGTATTGATGCGTTGAAGGACGTATTGCGCGACTGGCTGGAAACGCAAATGGAGGAAGTCACCCTCACAGTGAATGCTGCTGACGGTAAAACCCTGGCTTACTGCCATGCGCATGGACGCGTTCTTCATCAACACCGTTCCGATGATATTATTGAAATAACAGTATGCTTACCCCCTGCATCATCTTCCCGACTGAAATCCATAAACGGTCTGTACCATCTGCCGGAAAGCTAATATGAACCGTTCAGCCCATCCCTGAAACATTTACCGCAAAGTACGCAAAGGAACCCCGAAACGAGTAAACCCGGGGGCCGAATACATTCAACCTTGGCCTATCCCACCTTTACTCTGCGTAACTTTGCGTACTCTGCGGTGAATGCTTTTAACCCGGACTATTCAAGAATTCAGGCTAAGATTGCATTACAACCGGAATATCAATCTTGCGGCTATTCAGCACGCTGATTCTGCGCGCCACTTCGCCGGCCAGCGTACGATAGGAATCCGACTGGGCCGAATCCGGATGGGCCGCAACGATGGGCGTCCCCCTGTCCGAATCCTCGCGAATCTGCATATCCAGCGGAATATGGGCAAGCACATGCGTATCATACTCTTCGGCCAAATTTTCCGCCCCGCCCTGTGAAAAAATATGACTTTCTTCACCGCAATGCGGACAGATAAATACACTCATATTCTCCACAATCCCGAGTACGGGTACATTAACCTTGCGGAACATGGCAATACCCTTGCGGGCATCGGAGAGCGCAATATCCTGCGGTGTTGTGACGATCACCGAGGCCGTCACCGGCACGTTTTGTGTCAACGTCAATTGTGCATCACCGGTGCCGGGAGGTAAATCAATCACCAGGTAGTCCAGTTCTCCCCATGCCACGTCATTCAACAACTGGGTCAATGCACCGGCGACCATGGGGCCGCGCCAGATCACTGCCTGATCCTCCGGCACGAGGAATCCGATGGACATCGTAGTCACGCCAAAATTACCAAGCGGCAACATCGTCTTGTCCTTCACCCTTGGCTGCCGTCCACCCAGTCCCATCATGCGTGGAATGGAGGGGCCGTAAATATCGGCATCAAGGAGCCCTGTTCTGGCACCGGTCCGGGCCAATGCGACCGCAAGATTCACGGCGGTGGTGGATTTCCCCACCCCCCCCTTACCGGAAGCAACAGCGATAATATTTCTGATACCGGAAATGGCCTGCATGCCGGGACGTTTCTGTGCCTGCACATTGGACGTGATGTTCACCTGCACGTCCGTAACGCCATCCAGGGAACTAACCAGTTCGGTGGCCTGGCGGCGAAATTCCTCCTTGACCGGACAGGCGGGCGTGGTCAGTTCGATGGTAAAAGAAACCTTGCCGGAATCAATCGCAACATTTTTTACAAACCCCAGCGTGACAATATCCTTGCCAAAGTCGGGATCAATAATCCGGCTCAAGCTTTCAAGCACCTGTTTTTCCGTCACTGCGGACATATCCAATACTCCTGCTATAGTGTTTTATCCGGCAAATCCAATGCAAAACACACAGGACGTTCTTACCATGAAGCACATGAAGGTCATGAAGTCATTAAAATCATAGTGAATCTTTGCTTTTAGCTACGCCGGGTTGGGATAACGCAAACCGTCTAATACTATACCATTTTTGTCAAGTATTTACAATGCGGCTCTTCCGTATACTTGCGTGCCATCATTCAGGCTCTGGTTGATGGTTTACCACCATGTCTGCGCCGGCGGCGGGACGGGGAAGACCCGGGGCGCGACTGATGCTGGTTCGGCTTACCTCTGCGCTGATGCGAACGCCTTTTCCGGG
>CAZJRL010000222.1:0-1876 GCA_964548425.1 uncultured Zetaproteobacteria bacterium
GAACAGGAATGGCCCAGATGCTGATGCCGTGAATGATTGCGTTCATAAATAATATGACTCTTTTTATTCGGGTTTTTCAACTTTTTTTGAGTTGCCGTTCTCCAGGATGAGTTTGCCGGTAATTTCAACCGGTTGCGAGCTTGACTGTGCTTCCCCTCCCAGCCCGGACATTTGTAATAGTTTACTGATGAAATCAGAGCCGCTGATAAGCACGACAGCACTAACCAGATAATCAACAACGGGGTTAATCCCGTCTTTCTCCAGACCTGTTTCCAGCCCCAGGGCGCCAAGCACGGACAACTTCCCATAAATAATAAGCACACCAATTGCCAGCAATCCGGCAAAGACGTAGTAGATAAACGTATGCTTTTTATCCGCGGTGGCCCGTGAATGTACATCTTCAATCGTGAGGGGGTCCGGAAACCAGCGCCCCCATGGTTTTATAAACGACAAGAGGAAAAGCACGGCTTTTACCGCGCGATCAATCGCAAAAGAAACAACCAGAATAAGTACCATTGTGCTAACTCCACCAATACTGTTCATATCTCCTCCTTCCTTTCATTTAGCGGCGGCAACACAGCATCACATGTGAGATTCCTATTTTCCACCCTTGCCTCCAGATGATCCTGGCCGTCCGATGACCCCGCCTCCGGATTCAACAGAGATTCTGGCCAGCTTGCCTGTTGGCGTATATTGCACCGTTCCCAGATAGAGTCTTACGCCATGCCTTTTCAATAACGCTCTCAACCTGACATAGCCTTCCCTGTTATTCTTCCAGTAAGGGGCATCTGCTTCTTCAAAGTCGGAAAATGCGTAGATCGTATCAACACCCGGGGTTACTTTAAGCGCTTGCTCGACCTGATGCAGCAAGTTGTTGTCACCACCCATTGTGCTAACACCAAAACCTATGGCCTGCCTTTTATCAACATCCATACCGGCAGCTGCCAGTTTTTGAATTTGTCTATCCCTGGCAGCCTGTCTTTCTACCGTATTCATTGAACCGCTAATGTCAGCGATAATAACGACATGTTTGCCAATGAAAACATCCCCCTGGATCACAGTGTTTGGCGTTCCCGCGAGAAAGGCAACCATGTTAGGCACAATTAACCCGGCGATGTAAACTCCAATTCCGCCAATGAAAAGCCATGTCGAGATTTGTATCGCCGGATTTACCGGCCGGGAAAGCCTCCGAATCCTTCTCCATCGCTTTCTGTCTAATCCCCGAATGAGAAAAGAGAGCTGTTTCATACTTTAGCCGGCTATTATTTCAGTTGCTCCAGATCGCGCACGGCACCACGATCCGCTGAGGTGGTCAGAGCAGCGTAAGCCTGCAAAGCCTTGGAAACAATGCGATCGCGGTTGACCGGTTTCCATGCGGCTGCGCCTTTGGCTTCCATCGTTTTTCGGCGACGATTCAGAATCTCATCGGAAACCGCTAAGCGTATGGACCGATTTGGAATATCGATTTCAATGGAGTCCCCTTCCTCAATCAGACCAATTGCACCGCCTTCGGCTGCTTCCGGCGAGGCATGGCCGATGGAGAGACCCGAGGTGCCGCCGGAGAAGCGACCATCCGTCAAAAGCGCGCAAACCTTGCCCATGCCTTTGGATTTTAGATACGAGGTCGGATAAAGCATTTCCTGCATGCCGGGGCCGCCCTTTGGGCCTTCGTAACGAATGACCACGATATCACCAGCCACGATTTTATCATTGAGGATGGCGGATACGGAGGTCTCCTGTGATTCGAACACACGCGCACGACCGCTGAATTTCCAGATGGATTCATCCACGCCAGCCGTCTTCACAATGCAGCCGCGCTCGGCAATATTCCCGTAGAGCACAGCCAGCCCCCCCTCTTCGGAATAGGCATGCGCCA
>CAZJRL010000223.1:0-1844 GCA_964548425.1 uncultured Zetaproteobacteria bacterium
GGAACTTTGCGTCCTTTGCGGTAAAAATGTTGGGCTTTGACTTACCCCAATCCCAACGCTCTGCGCATGGCCGCCATATGTGATTCACTTTCCTCCATGGCGGCATCCGATTCCGGTTCCCGATCCACCCACTGCACATGCGCATCTCCCAGTTCAGCCAGAAACGGAGAGGGAGACTGAATCTCGACCTGCCCGAAACGCCGCTTCTTTCTGGCATGGCTTAGCGTCAGGTAAAAACGCGCCCGGGTGATCGCCACATACATCAGACGGCGCTCTTCCTCCATACGGTGTTCTGCCACCGCATTCTTATGCGGAAAGCTGTCTTCCTCCATCCCCACGATATATACATGGTCAAACTCCAGCCCCTTGGCTGCATGCACGGTCATCAGGCGCACGGCATTGCCGCTGTCATCATCCTTATCCGTAAAAAGGGTTAATCGCTGAATAAAATCATCGAGTTTTCCGCCGTTCTCAACATGCATGATCCACCAGCGTCGTAATTCATGAATATTGGCCATCCGGATATCCCGTTCTTTTTCATCATCGGCTTCCGCGTCAATCATGCTCTCGATACCGGATTCATCCAGCAAAGCATCAAATGCATGATCGGCTTCAGCGTGCAGGAAAGAATGCTCCAGTTCAGAAACAGTCTGGCTGAATATAGCAAAGGCCGGGGCTCGTTTATGTGAAAAATCATCGCGAAAGCATGCATCCAGCAATGAAAGGCCATGATCCTGAGCAAACAGCCCCAATGCGCCCAATGCCTTGTCGCCCAGACCACGACGAGGCCGGACGACTGCCCGCAAAAATGCGAGGTCATCAGCGGCATTGGCAATCAGCCGCAACCATGCCAGCACATCACGAACTTCCGTGCGCTCAAAGAAGGAAATTCCACCACTCACATGATAGGGCGCACTTCTCTCCCTCAGCGCCAGCTCAAGCGGTCGTGACTGATATGAAGCACGATAAAGAATACAGAAATCATTCCATTGGCTCTTTGAACTTGCATGCCTTGCCACAATATCCGCCACCACGCGCTCCGCTTCATCTTCCGGCGTAGCCGTCTCCCATATACGCAAGGGCTTTCCTCGCCCCATATTGGAGCGCAGTTCTTTTCCCATCCGTTGTGTGTTGTTGCCAATCAGCATATTGGCTGTATGCAAAATGGCGCCGGTAGAACGGTAATTCTCCTCCAGCCGGATTACCGCCAATCCCGGATAATCCTCATCGAGCCGAAACAGATTACTAATCTCGGCACCGCGCCAGCCATAGATGGACTGATCATCATCTCCCACCACCGTCAGGTTCCCGTCCGGCGGCACCAGCAGGCGAATAAAATCATATTGAACACGACTACTGTCCTGATATTCGTCTACCAGCATATAACGGCAGCGTTCCCGCCACAGCGCCAGCATCGATGTATCCTGCCGTAGCATCCGGATTGGAAGAATCAGCAAATCATCAAAATCCACTGCATTCATGCGCAACAGCAAGTTATCGTAGCGATCCCGTATAGCTGAAAGAGAGGGGTCAGTGATTTCGGCAAGTCCGTTCTTCAATCCGGAGATGCGGCCCAGCATCGCATCAATTTGTTTGGCATCGGCGGGCAAGCGCATATCCTGCAATACGCTACGCAATGCCGAGCGCTGCTCCGATCCGGCAAATACGGAGACATTTGATTTTCTTTCCGCCAGTTCAGCATGTTCGCGCAGCATGGACAAGCCGAGGGCATGGAATGTACATATACGCAAAACCTTGCTCCGATTCCCCAGCCGTGCCACCAGCCGCTGACGCATTTCCCGCGCAGCCTTGTTGGTGAATGTCACCGCTGTAATAGCATCCGG
>CAZJRL010000224.1:0-1798 GCA_964548425.1 uncultured Zetaproteobacteria bacterium
GCATCGGCTGCCACACTCTATCATCAGGCTCTGAATACGGCAGATCCGGATGCCAGGCGCGCCATGCTGGGGAAGGTTGTGAGGGATTATGGCAACACCAGTTATAGAGAGATGGCGCAGCTCCTGTTGGCCAAGGTGGATCAGGAACATGCCGACCGGCACCTCATGGCCCTGCTTTCGGGACCGGGTATGAACAGGGAGATGCGCTGGCAGGCACAGATCGATCTGGCACAGTTCTACCTGCGTAGAGGTGACAAGGTGAAGGCGAGAGAAATGCTGGCAAAATCTGTGGGTAGAGATTATGAACAGTTGCGTCATTATTTAATGGCCGAGACATTTGAGAATAATACGGATCGCATATCTCATCTTGAACAGGCGCTGAATTCCATTTCACACGATACAGTATTGAAGAAGCGTATTGCACAGCGCCTGGCAGAACTTAAGCATTGATGAAACATTGTTTCCTCCATTCGCCTGTCTGGATAGCGGGTTTGCTGATACTGTCTGCCTGTGCTTCAGCACCGGAAAAGAACACAGGGGAAGTATCCGGGGCTGAACATCTTGCCAGCCTGGATATGGTCTGGGTTGCGGATGTGGATCAGCGCCGTCTTATGTCGCCTGCCGGTTACTCCCAGCCTGCTTTGGCGGGGAATCAAATCGTTATTGGCGGTCGTGATGCGTATGTGCGTGTTTATGATCTGCAGGGGAATGAATTGCGCCGTATTGCTATTGAGGAAGCCTGTGAGTCAGGCGCCCTGGCATTGAGCCCGTCATTGGTGGTGCTCAGTGATGTAAATGGCACCCTCTACGGTATTAATCCTCAATCCGGCAGCATCCTGTGGCGGCAACGGTTGTCTTCCGTGTTGCTTGGTCATCCGGTGAAGGCAGGCAATGGTTTTATGGTGCAGACTGCTGATAACCGTATTTATCGTTTCTCCTCTGCAGGTAAGAAGTATTGGAGCTTTGCCGGACAGTTGGGTGGTCTGACCATGCATCAGGGAGCAGCACCGCGTGTATTTGGCGATGTAGTTTACGCCATTTTTACCAATGGCGATGTGGTGGCCTTGCGGACAGATTCGGGTAATTTGATTTGGCGGCGTCAACTGCTTATGGACAGCAGCGCAGTCACATTGAGCGAAATGGAGGTTCCTATCTCCGATCCGGTATTGGCCGGGAATATTCTGATTGTATCATTCTATCAGGGGCATCTGATTGCCTTATCCGCCAAAGATGGCCAACAGCTTTGGCAGCGAAGTTTTTCATTGAAATCCACGCCTGTTGTGCATGGTGATCGTTTGCTTGCGGCAACTACCCACGGTGCACTTGTTTCACTGGATGTAGCCAGTGGAACAACCCTCTGGAAGCAGAAACTGAGTGAGGGCGAACTGGTTGGCCCTGCCTTGTCGAAAGGACGGTTATTTGCCGGTGATGACCATGGTGATGTTTATGCTCTGACGCTTGATGGACAAGAAAGCATGCTGAATCTCCCGGGCCGTATGGACCGGGCACCGCTCACCGTTCCGGATGGTATCCTGATTCGCAACAGTCTGGGAGCTCTTTACCTGATTCGATGATTACTGCTCAATTTACCCCCATTTTGCCCGCTAGCTGCGTCGAACATGCTCATTTACAAGAGCAAACTACGCGTATTTCCCTTGCTATCGAACAGATATGCGGCCACCTGAGCAGTGATAAACTCTGCTGAACAAGGTTGTTCGACGATGGGTGAAACTCTCCCTGTAGTTGCTATTGTAGGCCGTCCCAATGTTGGAAAATCCACCTTGTTTAACAGGTTGAT
>CAZJRL010000225.1:0-1782 GCA_964548425.1 uncultured Zetaproteobacteria bacterium
ATGGAAGATATTCTTGAAGAAATCGTTGGTGAAATTGAAGATGAATCCGACACACCCGTTCTGCCTGAAATGTGGCGGCAACCGGATGGTTCACTGGTTGCTGCCGGCACTGTAAATCTTCACGATATAAATCAGGCACTGGAAATTCAGCTTCCGGAAGAAGGTGCTACAACTGTAGGTGGCTTGATTGTAGAACGCTTGGGAACACAGCCAGAGGCAACCATGTGTCTGCAAATAGGCGATGTACAACTGGAAATCCTGGATCTGAGTGGCAACTGGATTAACCGTGTGCGTATCGAAAAACAAGCCGGTGAAGACTTTAGATAAGCGATACCGCAGCTATTGTATGATCGACCAATACCGGCGGTACAATAATCTCAAATCTGACCATACTCGAAACTTCTGGGCTGGAGAACGTAATAAATAGGCCGGATGGTATGTTACCCATACCGGAATACCACGATACGTATGCCATTTACTACGCAATACCGCCAGGGGTTCATCCGTTTGCAGTACGCGCTGAGCCGCAATTCTTCCCAACAGACATACTATTTTCGGGGCAATGGCATCCCATTGAGCATCAAACCATTGGGCGCAGGCTTCTACTTCCCCGGGATTGGGATCACGATTGCCAGGAGGGCGGCATTTCACGACATTCATGATGTACACGGATCCGCGATCAAGTTCCAGCGCGGCCAGCATTCTGTCCAGCAGTTTACCGGCACGGCCAACAAAGGGCTCTCCCCTCATATCTTCATCACGTCCGGGCGCTTCACCGATAAAGAGAATATCAGCATGGGGGTTGCCCGTACCAAAAACAACCTGTGTTCTTCCACGCGCCAAAGCGCATGCGGTGCACTTCGCCGCCTGCCGAGCCATATCTGTCAGATTTGGCTTTTCAAATGCAGCTTCGGAAACGTCTCCCGGATGACCGGAGCATGTTTCACCCGCTGTGGGTAAAGGTGTCATCACGCCAATCCGGCGTAAATAATAATCAGCAAATGATGTCTGATCAGGCATTGATCAGCAGGACAGAAAGAAACTTTCCAGAATCCGGCTAACTTATGCTGTAAGCCCATCTACTGCAGCATGAGAACCGAGATATACCGGTACACGTTGATGCAATGCTTCGGGCTGTATATCAAGTACGGGCTGTTCACCGGTATGTGCTTTCCCGCCTGCCTGTTCCATCAGAAAACCCATCGGAATAGCTTCATACAACAATCTGAGCTTACCCATCGTGTTCTTTGCGTCTGCCGGATACAAAAACACACCACCCTTGAGCAGGGTACGATGCATATCCGCCACCATAGCGCCCACATAACGCATCCCCAGTTTCTCGGTATGACGCACGGATACCAGCTTATCGGCCATACCATGTAGCCACTGTGCCGAGTTGGCTTCATTAACCGAATAGTATCCACCCGCCTGGGGAATCTTTATATCCGGATGACTAATCTCGAAACGGGCATTGTTTGCATTGTAGGTATAACCATTGACGCCAGCACCAACGGAACACACCAGCATCGTCGCAGGACCATACAGCACGTATCCCGCGGCCAGTACATTCCTGCCGGCCTGTAACGTATCGTTGACATCCGGGTACTGGTCACTGGCAGAGACTCGTTTAACAACTGAAAAAATCGTGCCTACAGGGCCATCCACATCAAGATTGGAAGATCCATCCAGGGGGTCTACCAGCACCAGATAGGGAGCGGAAGCATATTCATCAATCACCAGTAACTCTTCCTGTTCCTCGGAACCAACGGCACATACATGGCC
>CAZJRL010000226.1:0-1757 GCA_964548425.1 uncultured Zetaproteobacteria bacterium
CACCATGAATGTCATGGAGTAAATATCCCCGGGCTTGTAAGCATTTGTGCAACAGGCCGTTATTATCTATTTTTTTCTGGCCTTCTTATAGTTCCGGTGAACTTGCTCTTGACTATCACACCGTTAGGAGCATGTTTTTCCAGAAGCGCTTCGACAATAGCTCGATCGCCACTGGTACATAAAGGACCAGCGGTTATTCGGATACTGTCCAAGGCTTTTTGGCTAATCTTAACGTCCAAATAGTCTAGGTTGGGCCCTTTGCACTCGTAAAGACTCTTAAGGACGATATCCGGGATCTGTCGTGAAAAATTATCGAAAAATTTCTCATCCCTCGGTAAATCCGGCGATGGAACTATGAACAAAACGAAGCGATATTCCTTTTGGAATGCCCAGTCAGGGCTCTTCAGTGAAGCTATCCCTGTTGGGTCAGTTATTTGCGCATTTTGCCATGCCATTTGAGTTGACTTCGCAATGAATGGCGTTATTTTTTTTGTTTGCGAAATCTGGTGAGTAATCAACTGACCTACCAAAATTGGACTCTTTCAAAAACATGGGAAGTATCAGATACGTTGCTGCAAACATCTGCTCGAACGGTATTGGCGAAATCAAGGGGCCTTTTACAATTGCCTTTAATCCGTCCGGCACGATCAACGGCTTGTAGTCAAACATTCGTCTTGGCAGCGTTATCCTGACTCCAGCCATGTCCCGAGTGTACATGTTCCATTGAGGCAGGCTCTCATTTGACCAATGGGTCCAACAGCTTACAAAGAAGAATTTTCCAGCTTCAAAGTCTTAAAGCTTTCCCCTTCTGTGATGTCGTCCACCCGATCAAGTCTGTTAAACCGAATAGTTCTGTTCTTAAGAATCAAGGCGAGGGTGCTAATATCCGTGTAGTGATGCAACAAATCAGTTGTCATTCATGCCTCATTTGCCTATTTCCTGGCAGGATTCACATTTAATCCGCGTAATTTCCCGCCCCTTGTGATCAAGGCGAGCCGCGGTCAGGGTTCCTCCCCAGACGCAGCCTGAATCCAGACCCAGCACATGGGGTTGATCCAGAACCAGCCCCATCGCCGCCCAGTGGCCATAAACGACTCTACACTCACTTTCCCAGGCGCATGGCCTGACGGCAAACCAGGGGAGTTCTCCGCTTGATATGGGTTCACTTCCCCGATTAAACCAGTTGAAATATCCCTTCGGGGTGCAACAACGGCTTCGGGTCATAACCGCGGCGGTAAACAGAGTCTGTTCCCAGTCCCCTTCCGGCGGGTCAGAGCAGGGAAACAAACGACTATGCATCAGGGTACAGAAGCTTTGCCAAGAATCGGATTGAATCGTTGCCTCGACCGCTCTGGCCCGGGACTTTGCCTGCTTCAGATCCCAGGCTGGATGCAGACCCGCATGCACCATGCACCAGCCGAGTCCTTCATCATGATGTAAAATCGGCATAAATCGAAGCCAATGGATCAACTCCTCATAATCCGGAGCTGATATTACATCCTCCAGCGTATCACGGCGATAAGGCGCATCTCCTGCCGCCAAACCGAGCAGATGAAGGTCGTGATTGCCCAGGACGGAAACACAGGCACGACCGAGCCCTTTCAGGTATCGGAGGACAAGGAGTGAATTGGGACCGCGATTAACCAGATCACCCGCACACCACAGTTGATCATGTGATGGATCGAAATGTAGTTTGTCCAGCAAGCATCTTAAAGGATCATAGCAACCCTGAATATCACCAATGGCATAAACCGCCA
>CAZJRL010000227.1:0-1751 GCA_964548425.1 uncultured Zetaproteobacteria bacterium
TAGCGCGTTTGCCGAGTGCTACGCTGCGCGGTCTGAATGCGGAGCCAGTCGATGTAGAAGTGGATCTGTCACGCGGCTTGCCTGCATGGAATATGGTGGGGCTGCCGGAGGCGGCTGTGCGTGAGGCACGGGACAGGGTGCGCTCCGCTCTGCTTAATTCCGGCTTTGAATTTCCTCTCAGGCATATCACGGTTAATCTTTCTCCGGCGGATAAACGCAAGGATGGAGCCCATTTTGATCTCCCTGTCGCCATTGGTTTGTTAATGGCCAGCGGACAGGCGAAAATAAACCGGGGCGTGGCAAAGAACCAGGAAATGGCAAAGAACAAGCTGCCCTTTATGATAGGAGAACTGGCGCTGGATGGGCGATTGAATCCGGTCCCCGGCGTGTTGCCTTTGGCCATGCATGCGCGGAAGATGGGATTTTCGCGCCTGATTGTGCCTGAGACGAATGCCAGGGAAGCGGTTCTTGTTGAAGGGCTTGAAGTGTTTCCCGCTACCAACCTGTTGCAGGTGGTACGTCACCTGAGTGGACAGGATTTGCTTTCTGCTTTACCTGCACAATCTACCGCAGATACTGAGAGTATCGCGTATGCACTGGATTTGGCTGATATCCGCGGGCAGCTTCAGGCGAGGAGGGCACTGGAGATTGCTGCCGCCGGAGGCCATCATTTACTCATGAGCGGACCTCCCGGCGTGGGAAAAAGTATGCTGGCCAAGCGGCTGCCCGGTATTCTACCACCATTGACACTGGCACAACAGCTGGAGGTGGCCCGTATTTATAGCGTTTCCGGTGATGGCAGCCGTAAACTGACGGACATCACACCTCCTTTCCGTTCACCCCATCACTCCGCTTCGGATGTGGCCATGATTGGTGGTGGCAGTACGCCGCGTCCCGGAGAGGTGTCCCGTGCCGATTTCGGTGTGCTGTTTCTGGATGAACTGCCGGAGTTTAAACGCCAGGTGCTGGAGGTGCTGCGCCAGCCGCTGGAAGATGGTCGTGTGTGTATCGCTCGTGCGGCGGACACGCTGGAATTTCCGGCCCGCTTTCAATTGCTGGCTGCCATGAATCCCTGTCCCTGTGGTTATCTGGGACATCCTGTGCGCGCCTGCCGCTGCTCACCTTCCCAGATCAGAAGATACAGACAGCGTATTTCGGGGCCGTTGCTGGATCGTTTTGATTTGCATGTGCATGTGCCACCGGTAGGTAAAGATGAATTGGCAGGCATGCAGCCTGGCGAGCATTCCGCGCCAGTCGCGAAGCGGGTGCGAGCAGCCCGGGAGCGGCAATATACACGTCTGGGTGAAGGATCGGTTAATGCGCGCATGAGCCAGCAGCAAATCGAGCAATATGCCAGGCCGGATGCGTCGGGTGCAAAGCTGCTGGATACCGCCATAGAGCGTTTTTCACTTTCAGCGCGTAGTTACCACCGGGTTTTGAAGGTGGCACGAACGATTGCTGATCTGGAAGGGGTGGAAGGCGTATTTTCTTCGCATATCGCCGAAGCATTGCAATACCGTAGCGAGCAAACTGCCCAATTTGAGTAATGCAAACTGACAAAATTTGTCGGTTCAGGGTTAAATTTGCAGTGGTTCCTGTTTCTGTTATTGGCACGTGACTTGCTACGCATTATAATTAGTGCTTCTCATTATAAGCCACGCATGAGAGGGCGACCAAATCACGGGAGTATTCATCATGATAAATATCAGGAAAACAGAAAAAGGATTTACGCTGATCGAGTTAATGATCGT
>CAZJRL010000228.1:0-1748 GCA_964548425.1 uncultured Zetaproteobacteria bacterium
GGTCCCGGGCATCTATCTACCGGGGAATCTTTTTTGCATTTCCGGGTATGGCGTCATAGGTTTGCCCAAAGGTTATTTGACGTATAAATGATGGGGTAGTCTATGAACGCATATCTGATGTCGTTTTTGGCATTTTCGGCGGCTGCAAATGTGGTGGCGCTTCCGCTGATTTATCTTGCATACAGGAAAGGCCAACGCTGCCATCCCGCTGAATATATGATGATCTATCTGACCTGGTTTATGTTTGTTGCGCTGGTCGGGTTTATTTTCCACGGACTGGATGCAGCTTTTACCGAATGGAAGATAAGCACAGCGTTCAGTATCGGATTTTTTATTGTCGCGGGAGTCATTGGCGGGCTTTCACTATTGCCCAAAATCTTGCTTATACGCCGCAAAGTAAATCCCCTGATTGTCACAATCGTGGCCGGGGTTCTTATCGCAGTGGCTTTTACCAAATTCTCGGTACTTATATTTTTGTTTACAGGGGACAGTTAACCTGGACTAAATATGTTCCCGGGTCTTGTGGAACGTGATATCCGGCCATTGCTCGATGGTATAATTCAGTTTCCATGCATTGGGCGCCAGGTAGGTCAGATATCCGTCCGCATCTTCGGCCAGACTGGCTTCAAACATGCGCCTGAATTCCATCAATTTTTTCGCATCATCGCAGGAAATCCAGCGTGCCACCTGAAAATCGGTGTTCACATAATCGGCATCCACCTTGTACTCGGCCTTTAATCGCGCCACGGTGACATCAAACTGTAGTACACCAACAGCGCCCAACAGATAGTCTCCACTGAGCAGTGTTTTAAACACCTGAACCGCACCTTCCTCGGACAGTTGCACCAGCCCCTTATGCAGTTGCTTGCGTTTCATGGGGTCCCGCAGTCTGATACGGCGAAACATTTCCGGCGCAAAGTTCGGGATACCGGTAAATTTCAGTACTTCCCGAGAGCTCAGGGTATCACCAATTTTAATCGTTCCATGATTATGGATACCGATAATGTCGCCGGCATAGGCTTCTTCGACATGGGCGCGATCCTGTGCCATGAAGATGGTGGCATTGGCAATCTTCATGTCTTTGTTTATGCGGTGGTGACGGACGCTCATACCCTTCTCGAATTTCCCCGAGCAGATACGAAAAAATGCGATACGGTCACGATGCGCCGGATCCATATTGGCCTGGATTTTGAAGGCAAACGCCGAGAAATCACGCTCATCCGGTTTGACCGTTCGCTCTTCCGCTTCACGGGGACCGGGGGGCGGTGCAAGTTCTACAAAGGCATCGAGCAATTCCCTGACGCCAAAATTATTAATGGCGCTGCCGAAAAAAACGGGAGTTTGTGAGCCATTCAGGAAGTGCTTCAATTCAAACGGATTGGCGGCACCCTCAAGTAGCGCAATTTCTTCGCGTAGCTCATCGGCCTGTGATCCAATCAGTTCATCCAGTTTCGTATCATCCAGATTCACAATGTGGATTGTTTCAAAATCCCGGGTTTCAGCACCGGCGCTGAACAGATTCAGTTCTTTTTTGTAAAGGTTGTACACACCTTTGAATGCCTTACCCATGCCGATGGGCCATGACATCGGCGTACATTCAATCTGTAGCTTGTCTTCAATCTCACTCAGAATATCCAGTGGTTCCAGACCCTCGCGGTCCAGTTTGTTAATGAAGGTGACGATGGGCGTGTTGCGCATGCGGCAGACTTCCATCAGTTTTTCCGTTTGCGGTTCCACGCCCTTGCCGG
>CAZJRL010000229.1:0-1722 GCA_964548425.1 uncultured Zetaproteobacteria bacterium
AGCCCGCCTTCCGTGGTTAACTCTTCACGTTTCTCCGGCACCAGACAACATGCCGCCGGACTCAATCTACAGCAGATGGTCACCATTTCATTGGTCGCGGCCATTTCCATATTCAGATGCAGATCCGGTATGCTGGCCAGACGCTGCATATCGGCATCCTGGATGTGCCTGCGATCCTCACGCAGGTGAGCGGTAATTCCATCAGCACCGCCTGCCATACATTGCCCCACCGCCCGCACCGGATCGGGGTAGGCTGTCTTCCGCGCCTGCCGCAATGTGGCGATATGATCAATGTTCACACCCAGATGCACGCATACTCCTTTCTTTTTTAACTTGGATTAAAAAATCGGCTTCAACCCGTGATGACGCAATATATCCTGAATCATCAGCCGCCACATCTCCAGGTCACATGGTGGAAAATATACCCTGGGATTGCACATATGACCAAGAATTCCCTTGCGCAGACCCACACTTACCGCCATCCCTTTTCCACATGCAGGACAACAAAGCTCTGCATTTTTCCATTGAAAAATATCGCCAACACTGGCACAGTGCCAACAGTAATCCAACGGTCCGGCCCATCCCGATTTCTGTAACAAATACCACGCACCAGCCAGTATACCGGAATTCTGCTGCCGCTCCGCCAGAATTCCAAAGGCATATATCAGTTCGGCGTAACCATGTATTTCACCTTCGCGGAACAACCCCGCGGCCAGGGCAGTTAACTGTAACCCTTCAAGACTCCTTTCTTCTCCCAGCAAAGCACTGCCACGCTCAGTATCCACCAGCGTACCCATACCGGTACGTCCGGGCCTCCATGTGATGATCAGTGAACAAAGTGGCGCCAACACCGCACGAAAGGGGCTTTTGGCACGCCGCGCCCCTCGTGCCATCAGCGAAATCCGCCCGTGTTCACGGGTCAGGACATGAAGTATCAACGAAGTGTCGCCGTAGGGGATGCGGCGCAACAACAATGCAGCATCACGCATTTCCGCCATCAGATGCTCACCCTCGTAAATAAAACCATTTTTACCACAAAGGCACAAAGACACGAAAAAAAAATCAGCATTTCAAACCTGCCCATCATGGACATTCAACATCTATCCTTATTTCTTTATGTTCCCTTTGTGCCTCTGTGTCTTTGTGGTGAATAAATCCCGCCCGTGTACTATAATCCAAGATCATGCAACTTACCCGGATGGTCAAACCAGCCAGGATCCACCTTGACCCACAGATTCAGATTGACATGACAGTCAAACAGCGACTCCAGTCCTTTGCGCGCTCTCGTACCAATAGATTTCATGCGTGAACCGTTCTTGCCGATCAACATCGGTTTATGGCGTTCCCCACCCACCAGAATCACCGCATCAATCTCCACACCTGTTGGTGATTCATGGAAAGCTTCAATATCCACTGCTGTCTGGAACGGAATCTCCTGCTGCATGGCAAGAAAGACCTGCTCACGGACATATTCGGCGGCCAGTTGGCGCTGACTCTGGTCCGTATACCAGTCCGGCGCATAAACAGGCGGGGCCGCTGGCAGATGCCTTGCCAGTTCATCCACCAGCGCATCCATCTGCACCCCCTTCCTGGCGGACACAGGGATATAGGCCTCAGCTTCCGGGTCAAGACGCTGGATTTCAGCCAGCCGTGGTAGCAACATATCTTTTTTTGCTTTGTCCATTTTGTTCAACACATGAATGCGGGGCTGAGGCAGTTGCC
>CAZJRL010000230.1:0-1696 GCA_964548425.1 uncultured Zetaproteobacteria bacterium
AACGCCTGGCTAGCTTACTCACTGCCGCTGACGTGTTGGGAATCTCGCCAAAGCTGCTTGCTTCTTCCCGTCCTTCATCCGCAATCGCTACCGTAATGAAATCCTTGTGGGCATCCAACCCGATAAATCTAATCTTTCCCTTCATGGGGGCTCACCTCCTTGATTATGGCTCTGCCTTATCAGCAAAGTCCGGTAAGGATAATCCACGCACCTCAAGGATGGTGAGTCATCCTCCTTTCAAGGGGCAGCCATGATGTCTAGTAGCTATCCGGACCACTTATTTTCCCGAGGGTGAGGTGGGATAGCGCAGCTTACGGCTGCAAGTGAGTATTTTTTCAAAGCGGTAATCTGAATAGCTACAGTTTATTGCCTGTTATGCCGAATGGTTACGCCGCGCCGAAGGATCTTAACCTTTTCCATAGTGTTGTGCGCGACATGCCAAGCCTTCTGGCAGTTGCCGCCTTGTTTCCCCCTGTCTCCTTCAGCGTACGTAAAATCAACTCTTTTTCTTCATCCGGCTGCATTCGAGAACGGTAGTAAACCATCTGCATATTCCCGGCAGTCTCTGTTCCGGCGGCCTGATAGGCTGGAGTCGTTACCTGATTGTGGATTTCCGGAGGAAAATGTGAAGGCAGGATATTGGGACCATCGGACTGTACGATGGCAAATTCCAGTACATTTGTAAGTTCACGGATATTTCCCGGCCAGTCGTAATTCTCCAGCGCCTGTAATGCCTCCGGTGAAATCTTCAGGCTGCGCCCGTATTGGCTTTCCATTCTGGAGAGCAGATGCTGGACAAGAAAGGGAATATCTTCACGGCGCGAGCGTAATGTGGGGGTCTGTATCGGCAGAACACGCAGCCTGTAATAGAGGTCTTCCCGGAATGTTCCAGCCTTGACCATTTCCATTAAATTCCGGTTGGTGGCGGCAATAATACGCACATCCACCTTGCGTGACGTATTTTCCCCCAGTCGCTCGATTTCATGTTCCTGCAATACGCGCAACAGTTTAACCTGTATAGCCGGTGATATTTCACCAATCTCATCCAGCAGCAGTGTACCGGTATGGGCCGCTTCAAACCGGCCGGCTCTCGCTGTTGTTGCGCCGGTATAAGCACCACGGGCATGCCCGAACAATTCTGACTCCAGAAGATTTTCAGCCAGCGCTGCACAATGCAGGCGGACATACGGCCCTTTGGATCGGTTCGAGTTTTCATGCAGCGCTCTGGCAACGAGTTCCTTGCCCGTACCGCTTTCGCCCTCTATCAATACCGTGGCATCACTTGCTGCTGCCCGCAGAATATGCTGAAACAGTTTTTGCATAGGCGGGCTGCGTCCTATCAATCCTCCCATGCGAATACGTTCGCTCAGGTCTTCTTCAAGCTGCCTCTCATGCGTACGATTGGTGAGCAGAATCGCGCAGCGGGCCAGGGTTTGTTTGGAGGAAAGGGCGATAGCCCGCAAATTCAGCGATACCATCGTGTTATCCGGTCCGCTGAGGGTAACTTCTTCAACTTTTTCCCTTTCCATATCCTGCATCATTAATGAACAGGTGCCGCTATGCTCACATTCTCTGGCACAGTGCGCGCCAGGGAACAGGCTCGGGCACAGTTGGTTGATAATGTCAGCATTGGCATTTCCATCTTCTTTCTGCCCGATCATGCCCAGTGCCGATTGATTGATGGACAATACATGCC
>CAZJRL010000231.1:0-1643 GCA_964548425.1 uncultured Zetaproteobacteria bacterium
TTTGGTGGAGGCGGCGGGAGTCGAACCCGCGTCCGAAAATCATCAACTCACAGATCTACATGCTTAGTCCATTCAAACAGCACCTGACAGAAACTGAACGGACAAGGCATCCGTCAGGTCGGTTCGTTAAGGTTTAACTCCTTCGCCACGAGCCTCCGGCAACCGGAACGATCCCATCTAAATGACCCCGGATTCCCAATGGATGGGCACCTCAAGAGCGGGGTAACTTACGCAGCGTAAGCTAGTTCTACGTCGTCGTTGGCAGTTAATTGCCGTTGGCCTTATTACGGGGAAGCCAACCCGGCATGCACTATGAGGGTCAGCATCTCCGTCGAAACCGGGACGCCCCCATATCAATATTGAATGATACACCCCCGCGAAATTCGATACAAGCCCTTGGCTTTGACACCTCAAACATTATGCTTAGGCCATGCCTCCTGTTCCCACGCCGCTGCGGCGGTGGTTATTTTGTCGCGAGACAAGGCGCGATGAGCGTGGCGTGCTTATTGCCCGCGAGCGAGGTGCAACGCCGTATCGTGCCAAAATAACCCTGCCCCTTCGGGATGCGCTCCAAAAGGAGCCATGCGGTGTTGCTCGTCGTTCATTTAGAGTCACTAAACTTCTCTCCTCACGCCTTGCCTGGCTCCTTTTAGGGTGGCAGCGCGGCGGCGCGGGTACAGGAGGCGTGGCCTGGCCATGAGCGCGCCGGATATCATCAAAACACTGGTGGAAACCTTCGCCACCAATCTGGACGCCTACAAGAATGGTATATTCAACGAAGCCCAGGCGCGCATCCAGTTTATCAATCCGATGTTTGAGGCGCTGGGCTGGGACGTATCGAACAGGGCGGGTTATGCCGAAGCCTATAAGGATGTAGTCCACGAGGATTCCCTGCGCATCGGCAGCGCGGTGAAAGCGCCGGATTATTGCTGCCGCATCGGTGGCGTGCGCAAGTTCTTTGTCGAGGCCAAGAAACCTTCCGTCAACATCAAAGAAGATATTCATCCGGCCTATCAACTGCGCCGCTATGCATGGTCGGCCAAACTACCGCTATCCATCCTGACCGATTTCGAGGAATTCGCCGTGTATGATTGCCGCGTCAAACCGGTGAAAACGGACAAGGCGTCCACAGCGCGGGTCATGTACATACGCTTTGAGGAATATCCCGAACGCTGGCATGAGATTGCAGACATCTTTGCACGCGAATCCATCCTCAAGGGCTCATTCGACAAATATGCCGAATCGCATAAAAAGAAACGCGGCACGGCCAGCGTGGATACGGCTTTTCTCTCCGAGATCGAGCAATGGCGCGAACATCTGGCGGGCAATATTGCGCTTAGAAATCCACAGCTTTCCCAGCGGGAACTGAACCACGCCGTACAGCAGACCATTGACCGCATTATCTTCCTGCGCATTGCCGAGGATCGCGGCATTGAGGATTACGGACGTCTGATGGCCCTGCAAAATGGCAAGGACGTGTACAGACGCATGCTGGAGATGTTTCGCGCCGCCGATGCCAAATACAATTCAGGCCTGTTTCATTTCAGAAAAAGAGGGGACAGTTTCACTTTTTCCGGTTTCCGGCTTTGCCGGGGAAGAAAGTAAACTGTCCCCTCTTTTTCCTCGTCATCTACGGATGGAAG
>CAZJRL010000232.1:0-1630 GCA_964548425.1 uncultured Zetaproteobacteria bacterium
AATCACTACGGGTCTAATTCCCCGCAGCTTGCGGCGCAAGAAACCCTGGGGTCAGTTTTTGATTTTGCACTTTTCTCCCAACATCAGGCGGCCTTCCGCTCCAACGTCGAAATACGCTCCTCATGCCCGTCCACCTTCTTCTCCCGCATTCGTGGGATTATATGGGACTTTGTCTGCCGCAAGCGCACCACGGGCATTTCCTCCGGTCACAATTCACCTTGTGCTGCTTCTCACTTTTTGTCATTGAAAGCCTCCCTCACAAGCGCGAATTCCACCACAGAAGCTGATCATGTCATACTTATGATGACTCCAGATACCAGCCATAGGCCTGTTCAATTCCCTGCCGGAGATCTGTTTTGGCCTTCCAGCCCAGACTGGAAATACCGGAGACATCCAGCAGTTTTCTCGGCGTACCATCGGGCTTGCTTGCATCCCATATTACGTTCCCATTAAAACCAACAGCATCCCCCACCATCTCCGCCAACTCCTTAATGCTGACATCTTCGCCAACACCGATATTGACTATCTGTTCATCATCATAATGACGCATCAGGAATAAGGAGGCATCGGCCAGGTCGTCCACATACAGGAACTCCCGCCGTGGCGCGCCTGTTCCCCACAGCATCACACCGGGAGTGCGCTCAGGACTAAGTGCCGAAGGCTGAGCATGGATGAACCCTAGTCCTGAGCCCTCAGCCCTCTCAATACCCAGGTTTTGCAGGATATCATCCGGAATCGGGCCGTGCCGGGTTTCATCATCGGTAATGGCTTCCAAATCCCCCGTTACCG
The DNA here is from genome assembly GCA_964548425.1 of uncultured Zetaproteobacteria bacterium. Taxonomy (GTDB): domain Bacteria; phylum Pseudomonadota; class Zetaproteobacteria; order Mariprofundales; family Mariprofundaceae; genus JAUZQZ01. The sequence goes on from CAZJRL010000232.1 coordinate 790, forward strand.
CCAGTTTGGCCAGATGAAACTTTCGGATCAGCGCTGGTAGCACATGCGAGTTCTTCAGATCATAGTGGTCGTTTGGACCATAAAGATTGGTGGGCATGGCAGATATTGTGTTAAAGCCATACTGCTTGCGATAAGCCTGGCACATCTTGATGCCGGCAATCTTGGCAAGCGCATACCACTCATTTGTAGGCTCCAGTGGACCTGTCAGAAGATATTCTTCCTTTATCGGCTGCGAGCAATCGCGCGGATAGATGCAGGAACTACCGAGGTACAATAATTTCGTCGTATTATAGAGATGGGCGGCATGTACAACCGTTGCATGGATCATCAGATTGTCGTAGATAAACTCAGCCGGATACGTGCTGTTGGCCCATATACCGCCAACCTTTCCCGCAACAAGAAACACATATTCCGGACGGTTCACCTCAAACCAGGCATTCACCGCCGCTTGATTACGTAAATCCAGCTCCTGCCGAGTGGCGGTCAGGATATTGGAAAAACCTTCCTGCTTCAGCCGACGCATGATGGCCGAGCCAACCAATCCCCGATGGCCAGCTACATAAATTTTCGACTCCGGTGAAAATTTATTGTCAGATGTAGACATTGTCCCCCCTACGATCAACCAGAGTAATGAAAGTGCTCAGATCGATATAACCTTAAATTACATACAGATCGCATCTTCCACTCGCGTTAATGCATACAATATGTCTATGCTATCGATATTACCTTTAGCATCTTAATCAATAATGGGGCACCGACATTCGTTCCTCATGCCCTTTCTACCCATTCTCTCGCCATCCCCCAGGGATTCACCTTCAGACGCTAAGTGAAAATCCTACCA
>CAZJRL010000233.1:0-1621 GCA_964548425.1 uncultured Zetaproteobacteria bacterium
CTAGTGCTTTGCTCCGCACAAGAACATACCATCAGAGGCAGGGTGCCGGTCGCCTTGATTGATGGTTGCGGCTACAATGGGCGTCCTGGCAGTAAAGGAGAAACAATGGCAAAGACCCTGTTTGACAAGGTGTGGGAACAGCATGTCGTCAAGGAGAATGACGATAGCTCCACCCTGCTTTATATCGACCGTCATCTGGTGCATGAAGTGACCAGCCCGCAGGCATTTGAGGGGTTGCGGCTGGCGGGACGCGTGCCATGGCGCGCCGATGCGGCGGCAGCAACGCCTGATCATAACGTGCCGACTGAACATCGTGATCAGGGGATTGCTGATCCCGTTTCTCGTACGCAGGTTGAGGCTCTGGACAAAAACTGCCGTGAATTCGGTATCCGTGAATTTGGCATGGATGATGTGCGGCAGGGTATTGTGCATGTGGTGGGGCCCGAGGAGGGACTGACGCTCCCGGGCATGACGCTGGTTTGTGGCGATTCCCATACATCTACCCATGGTGCGCTGGGTGCGATTGCCATGGGTATCGGCACATCAGAAGTCGAGCATGTGCTGGCGACGCAGTGCCTGATCCAGAAAAAGCCCAAAGTGATGCGTATTCGTGTTGAGGGCAGCTTGCCGGATGGTGTCACAGGCAAGGATATGGCCTTATATATTATTGGCCGTATCGGCACGGCTGGCGGATCAGGGTATGCCATCGAATTTTCCGGCTCCGCCGTACGTGAATTATCTATGGAAGGACGCATGACTCTTTGCAATATGACTATCGAAGCAGGTGCGCGCTGTGGCATGGTGGCGGTGGATGAGACGACGATTGAATATGTGAGAGGCCGTCCGTTTGCGCCAACGGGTAAACTGTGGGATGCGGCAGTGGCCTCATGGCGTAAGCTACATTCCGATGAGAGAGCGGTATTTGACAGGGAAGATGCGTTTGATGCGGCGGAAGTGCCGCCGATGGTGACGTGGGGAACGAGTCCGGAGATGGTGGTTTCGGTAACGGCATCCATTCCGGAGCCAGACAAGGCGTGCGACGAGGTTCAGCGCGAGGGTTGGTTGCGGGCCCTGCAATACATGAATCTCAGTGCGGGTATGCCGATTCAGAATATTGCCGTGGACAAGGTTTTTATTGGCTCATGCACGAATGGCCGTATTGAGGATTTTCGCGCCGCTTCAGCCATCGTCAAGGGCAGGAAAATTGCCTCGAATATCAAGCTGGCCATGGCTGTGCCGGGATCAGGTCTGGTTAAGAAACAGGCGGAAGAAGAAGGGCTGGATGAGATTTTCCGTGCGGCGGGTTTTGAATGGCGTGAACCCGGATGTTCCATGTGTCTGGCCATGAATGCAGACCGGCTGGAACCGGGTGAGCGTTGCGCATCCACCAGCAACCGAAACTTTGAGGGGCGTCAGGGTCAGGGTGGGCGCACGCATCTGGTCAGTCCGGCCATGGCGGCAGCGGCGGCCATCGCGGGTCATTTCGTTGATATCCGTGACTGGAAATCATGAACCACAAAGACACGGAGGCACAAAGAAAAAGCTTGGTGTCTTTGTGCCTTTGTGGTGAAGAGGAGATTTTATAAATGCAGGCATTTACGAAATTGAACGGTATCGTAGC
>CAZJRL010000234.1:0-1567 GCA_964548425.1 uncultured Zetaproteobacteria bacterium
CGACATTGACATGCGGCGCACGCCGCAACCCTTTGATTCGTCTAACATTCCGAAACAAATAATTACACCGATCATCCAATGTCAATGTCGAATCTTGGGTTAAACATCGCCCGCTGTTAGCCTGCACGCATGAAAATCTTCCGCACATGGACGGGTATCGCCGAAGCCTCCCGCTTCCATAGCGGCGCCGTGACCATTGGCAATTTTGATGGCGTGCATATGGGCCATAAACAGGTGCTGGCGGAAACACGCGGACATGCGCTGGATATCCACGGGCCAGCCATCGCCGTAACATTCGAACCACACCCGCGCGCTGTTCTCTTTCCCGCCGAATCACCACGCCGGCTGTGCCATTTGCACGAACGCCTGGAAGGTCTGAAGCGCGGCTGCATGGATGCTGCGTTACTGCTACATTTTAACCCGGATCTGGCGGCGTGGCCTGCCGAACGTTTCATGCGCCAGTTGTATGCCACCCTGCGTTTTAAACATATCCATGCAGGCTACGATTTCGCTTTCGGACATGACCGCAAGGGTGATGCCGACGTGCTGCGCCAGCTTGGTGAAGAACTCGGATTTACCGTAAGTGTTGCCGAAGCTTTTGAGATGCATGGCGCTGTTGTTTCCTCCAGCCGTATCCGGTCAGCCATTGAAGCTGCGGATTTCAGGCTTGCGGAAAAATTGCTTGGCCATCCCCACTCCATTTCCGGCCATGTCGGCAAGGGTGATGCACGTGGGCGAAAACTTGGCTTCCCCACCGCAAACCTTGACGTGCGTGACCTCGCTCACCCGCCAATTGGTATCTATGCCGTACATGCTGAAAGTGGAGAAAGCCGGTGGCACGGAGCTGCCTATCTCGGCTACCGTCCGACATTCAGGGGCAGAACCCTGGTACTTGAAACACACATCTTCGATGCCAGTCCGAATTTGTACAAACACCGCCTTCGGGTTACATTTATTGAACGCATCCGTGAGGATCGGGCCTTCACCGGACCGGATGATCTGGCCCGTCAGATTGCCGAAGACTGCAAAGTGGCAAGGAACATACTGGAACAATGAACCACCAAGGCACGGAGCCACCAAGAACACCCATCCCTGCGGAAACAAACCTTGTTGCGCAACAGATTGTTGATGCAGCATTTGCCGTTCATTCAACACTCGGGCCGGGATTGCTTGAGTCAATATATGAAGTCTGTTTGTGCCATGAACTGACGAAACGTGGTCTGAACTTCAAACGGCAGCTATCCTTGCCCGTCATTTATGAGGGCACAAAGCTGGATGCAGGCCTTCGCCTTGATTTGGTAGTTGCTGATCAGGTTATTATTGAGCTCAAGGCAGTGGAAAAAATTCAGGAAGTGCACAAGGCGCAACTTCTGACTTACTTGAAGTTGACCGGCCACAGGCTTGGTTTCCTGATCAACTTCAACGTACCTGTCATCCGAAAGGGTATTACAAGACTCGCCTTATAGTGCCTTCGTGCCTTTGTGGTTAAATTATGGAGTATTCACCTTGACTGAGAAATTTGATTACCGACCCACTGTTTTTCTGCCGAAAACGGATTTTCCGATGC
>CAZJRL010000235.1:0-1558 GCA_964548425.1 uncultured Zetaproteobacteria bacterium
ATGCGGACAGAATTCTGATTGAAGGGCTTGAAGTGCGCACGGTGATCGGTATTTTCGACTGGGAGCGGGAGATACGTCAGACGGTGCGGCTGGATATGGAGATTGCCTGGGATATATCAAAAGCAGTGGCCAGCGATGCGATTGCGGACACGCTGAATTACAAGGCCGTGGCCAAACGCCTGATTTCCTTTATCGAAGGTTCCAGCTTCGGATTGATTGAGTCACTGGCCGAATCCTGCGCGGGGATTGTTCTGGACGAATTCGGTGCGCCGTGGCTGCGATTGAAACTGTCCAAGCCGGGGGCAGTGCGCGGCAGTGAAAATGTAGCCGTGGTCATTGAACGTGGTTCCTTAACCGAATGACGGCATTTCTGATTGGCATGGGCTCGAATATTGAACCCGAATGGCATTTATGTGTTGCCGCGAAAGCTATTCGGGAACGGTTCCCGGGCGCTATATTTTCGCGCGTATATCGTTCCGCGGCTATTGGCATGGACAAAGCAGCGGACTTTCTTAATGCCTGCTGTCTGATGAATACAGCAATGGAATCCGCCCGTCTGAATGCGTGGCTAAAACAGATAGAGGATGCCCACGGACGTGACCGGTCAAAAGGATCGTGGAAACCACGGACGCTTGATCTGGATGTATTAATGATTGGAGATGAAGTGGTGGATAAAGATTTGTACTGCTATGCGCATGTCTGTGTGCCCGCCTCCGAGTTGGTGGATCTGCCATTGCCCCGGGAGATGACCGGGAAATTACATGGTACATCTATCCGCTTGTAAATCGCGTGCGTGCATTTACACTCCGCGGCCCCGGCGTGTACTCTGTGTCGCATCCGGATACTGTTTCTGATAAAGAGGGAGAGCATCGTATGCTGTTGGTGATGCCCGCCGAAGTGCGTGATAATGAGGCCCGGGTTGCGGCGACTCCCGAAACCGTTAAAAAGTTTATTCAGCAGGGTTTTGAGGTGCTGGTGCAACAGGGTGCCGGTAAAGGCGCGTTTTTTGCCGATACGGACTATGAGGAAGCCGGCGCCGGCATCGTAACGGATGTGGCCAGTCTGTATAAACGGGCTGATGCTGTACTCAAGGTTTGCGCGCCGGAGAAAAATGAAATCAAATGTATGAAGAAAGGCGCAATCGTCGTCAGCTTGTTCTCTCCCTTTACCAACCCCTTGCTCGAAACCTACGCCAAACATGGTCTCACTTGTTTCGCACTGGAGATGGTGCCACGCATTTCACGCGCCCAGGGCATGGATGTGCTTTCCTCCCAGGCCAACATCGCCGGTTACAAGGCCGTGCTGCTGGCGACGGATTATTACAAACACTTTTTTCCCATGATGATGACGGCAGCGGGTACGGTGCAGCCGGCGCATGTGCTGGTGATGGGTGCGGGCGTGGCCGGCTTGCAGGCCATTGCCACGGCGCGGCGTCTGGGAGCGATGGTTGAGGCCTTTGACGTACGCGCGGCGGCAAAAGAACAGGTGGAAAGTCTGGGGGCTAAATTTGTCGAGGTTCCCGCCGAAGAGGATGCCGAGGATGCCGGCGGGTACGCCA
>CAZJRL010000236.1:0-1555 GCA_964548425.1 uncultured Zetaproteobacteria bacterium
ACATCTTGTTTCCATACCACCTCCATGAAAACAATGGAGCGTGGAATAAATCTAGAGTGGAAAGGTGGATTTAAGCCTTGGAAACACAGGTTATGATGATGAAAACAGCGGAAGATCAATACGTTAGCCTGGTCCGACCCCGAATATCGCCGAAGGAACAAGCAAGGGCGCGGCAGTATTTATGAATAGCGCAGGTTAAGTGCAGTCATCACGGGAATAAAGTCCCGGCAGCGTTGACCAAAAATGCATAAAAGGTCATAATATGCAGTTGTAAGTTATAAAAGGAGTTCTAATTGCAGGTTCCAATCCATGAATTCAAGTCACATTTGTCCAAATATGTCGGGAAGGCGCAGTCCGGGGAGACGATTGAGCTGACATCTCACCGCAAGGTGGTTGCCCGCATGACCGGCGTGCCAAAAACCGGGATAGAGGGGCTTGCAAAGCTGTTGGCCTCCGGTGCGGCGACATGGCAGGGTGGTGGTAAACCTGTCGGCGCCAATTTACATCTGCGGTCTCGCGGCGTCTCTGTATCGGCTCTGGTTATGGAAGATCGCGGGTGATTTTGTTTTGCGACACATCCGCCCTGATCAAGCTGTATATCGTTGAGGAACACAGTAAACGACTAAAGGCCCATGCAGCCGAGGCGGATGCCGTAGCCGTATGCCGTATTGCCTGGGCGGAGGCGCATGCTGCATTCTGCCGCAGAGCGAGGGAGGTTCAGGAAGATTCCCCGCTCATCGAGCAGGCAAAATCCGCGCTGGCTCGTGACTGGCCGAACTATGTTATTCTGGAGGTCAATCAGCCTTTGGTCGAACTTGCCGGGGAATACGCCGACACCTTTGCCCTGCGCGGGTACGACAGCATCCAACTGGCCGCCGCTGCCGAGGCCGGACGCATTTCCAGTTCCCCGATTACCTTTGCCTGCTTTGACACGCGCCTGAACAAAGCCGCCAGAGTGCTGGGCTTGCAAACACTATCCGGCGGAAAAAATGGCATCTGAATGATGCCGCTTACATCTTATGCGGCGAGGCGATGAACCTCCCTGGTAATTTTATTGCTGGTTGTTCGCTGAGTAACCTCAAGTTCATATTGCGTTTGGAGGTTCATCCAGAACTCGGGCGTTGTATTAAGCGCAAGCCCCAATCGATATGCTGTATCAGCGGTGATCCCCCGAGTTCTTTTGACAATGCCTGTGATTCTGTTGGTTGGCACACACAAGGCTTTGGCCAGTGCGTTTGCGGACAGCTTCATAGGTTCCATGAAATCATGAAGAAGAATATCACCGGGCGATACAGGTTGAAGCTGCCCGCCAGTAGCAACATCAGAAAAATTCATGTCAGGAACATCTTCGATGCGAATAGTCATTGCTGTTTCTCCTTAATGATAGTCAGTGAACTCTACTTCGTAAGCATCACCGTCACGCCATTCAAAGCAGATACGCCACTGACCGCTTATTCTGATGCTCCATTGATCTCTGCGTTTTCCGGAAAGCCTTTCAAGCGATTTTCAAACACGTGTTGGGGTTGACATTGGTATGGTATTCAGCTCTATTTAT